>JBEKSX010000047.1:0-23533 GCA_049516635.1 Ignavibacteria bacterium
ATCAATTTAATATTTACTCCCGGCAGATATTCCCTGAGTGATTCCATTATTATAGGATTATTACCTCCTCCACCGCTGACTATAAGTTCATCGATACTGGTTTTCGGTTCAACGAATTGTTCGTAATTATGATAAATTGTATAAGCTGTAAAATCAGTCACAGTTCTAATTACATTTTCTTTGGGGATCTTCCCAGATGCTTTGATTATTTGTTTCTGGAATTTTTCACCATATTGTTCCCTGCCTGTCGATTTAGGCGGATGAGCACGAAACATTTTATCTGTAAGCAGAAATGAGAACAGCTTTTCATTTCTTTTACCTTTTTGTGCTGTCTTACCATCTTTATCGTAGCTCCTTCGGAAGAATATCTTCATCAGTCCGTCAATTATCATATTACCCGGTCCGGTATCGAACGCAACAACTTCATCTTTAGAACAGTTCTGCGGGATTACGGTGATATTTGCAATTCCACCGATGTTTAGCAATCCTCTATTCAAGTATTTGCTGCGGAATAAGATATAATCGAGTATAGGAACAAGCGGGGCACCGTCACCCCCGACAGCACAGTCCGCTATACGAAAATCACCTACTGTGGTGATTCCTGTCAGATTCGCAATTATGGAAGGGTCCCCTATCTGCAATGTCGATTTAAGCTTATATCCGAGGTAATTTTCTTTTGTAGGAATATGATGAATGGTTTGCCCATGTGAACCGATAAAATCTATATCAGATATATTGTTCTTACGGCAAATATTCATAACAGCATCTGCAAATAATTTACCCAGGATAACATTAAGACGGCATATATCGGCAACAGAGGAAGTTTTAGCTTCGGAATTCAGCAATACGGCTTGCTTCACTTTAGCTGGAATTTTATACGTCTGAAAATCGACAATTTTAATACTTGTTCCGGGTCCGGAACCGAAAATTTTTAACAATACCGCATCTATTCCGTCAATAGAGGTCCCGGAAAGCAAGCCGATGGCTGTTTTTTCTTTATTTGTAGAAAGGCGTAAAATAGTATAACTCATAATATTAAATAAAGCTAAATTTATTTAAACACAAATCAAGAAAAAATATACTTATTAATAATTTCACACAAAAAATTAAAAGTACACATGTTTTGTGCTCAATTATTACATTGAAAGCTCTTTTAAAATAATTTATATTTGTAGATTAAGCTAATATAAAAATGGAATTTAAGATAAACCAGTTGGATAAATGCAAACAGGAAGTAGAATTCGATATTCCTTATTCAGAGTTAGGTCCGCATTTCGAGAAAGCTTATAAAAAATACAGTGAAAAGGTCAGCATTCCAGGTTTCCGCAAGGGAAAAGTCCCTTTTCATATACTTAAAAAAATGTACGGCGATGCCATAGAACAGGGTTCGCTTGAGGACGTAGCAAATGATGTTTTTAAAGAATACATAAAGAACAATAAGATTAAGCCGCTCGGTGAAGGTTCGCTTACTGATATGAATTACGATGCGGGTAAAAAGTTCACATTTAAGGTTCAATATGAAATAAAACCGGAATTTGAGGTAAACAATTATAAAGGATTGGAGATAACCAAAACTATCTATCCTGTAGATGACCATTCGATAGATGATGAGGTCGGCTACCTGCGGTCCAAAAATGCTGCTTATGAGAAAGCAGAAAAAGCAATAGATGATAATTTTGTTATTACAGCTGACGTTCAGAGATTGGATGATACCGGTGTACCAATCATCGGGGAAACCGAAAAGGACGTTAAATTCTACCTGAACGATGAAGGTTTAAATAAGGAACTGAAGGAGCAGCTTAAAAATGCAGCTGACAGCGAAGAGGTAATTCTCTCGGTTACATCACAGAATGATAAAGATAAAAAAGAAAAATATAAGGCAAAGATAACCAAGATTGAGAAGATCATATTACCCGAACTGAAGCCAGAATTCTTCAACAAAATTTATAAAAAAGAAATTAATACCGAGGAAGAGTTCAGGAACAGGATCAAAGAGGATCTTGAAAATATTTACAAGAACATGTCTGAACAGGATCTGAGAGATAATATAGTTAACGAACTGATAAAGCTGAACGATATTCCTGTACCGGATATTCTGGTTGAAAATATCCTTAATTCATATATAGAAGACATTAAGAACCAAAACCCAAAACGGGAGCTGCCACCCGACTTTAATGAGGAAGAGTACAGGAAAACCAAAAGGGTTGATGCAATCCTGCAGGTAAAATGGTATTTGATCCGTGATAAGATAATAGAGATAGAAAAGATGGAAGTAACAGATGAGGATATGGAACCGGTCATTGAAGCTGATTCAAAAAAATATAATATTCCCGTGGATAAGATAAGGAATGTATATAAGAATAATCCGGATGTGAAATATAAACTGCTCGATAAGAAGCTTATAGACTTCCTTGTTCAGAACTCTAATATAAAAGAAGTTGTTCATACTCATGAACACAAAGTAACTGCCTAAGAAAAATAAATAACCGAAAGGACAATATATGAGATACTCCGAATTAATTTCCGGAAATACGGATGAAATAAAAAAGGGATTAAACACTGCTAATCAGCTTGTGCCTATGGTCGTTGAACAGACCTCGAGAGGCGAAAGAGGGATGGACATTTATTCCCGCTTGTTGAGAGAAAGAATTGTATTTGTAGGTTTTCCAGTTGATGACCACGTTGCAAGCCTGGTCATAGCGCAATTACTCTTTCTCGAATCCGAAGATCCTGACAAAGATATTATGTTGTATATAAACTCGCCCGGCGGAAGTGTACCTGCCGGATTGGCAATATATGACACCATGCAGTACGTTAAACCGCCAATAGCTACCATCTGTATGGGGATGGCAGCTTCTATGGCTGCAATACTGCTCGCCGGCGGAGAAGCAGGTAAAAGAACAGCTCTACCCAATTCAAAAATAATGATCCACCAACCGCTTGGTGGAACCCAGGGTCAGGCTACGGATATTGAAATTTACACTAAAGAAATGCTCAGGACGCGGGATACTCTCTACAATATCCTTGCAAAACATACGGGAAAGGCATTTGATCAAATTAAAAAAGATTCTGACAGGGATAACTTTATGACACCCGACGAAGCGAAAGCTTACGGTCTGATAGATAATATTCTAGTGAAAAGGATAACTGAAAAGAAATGATATTTCTGTTGAGTACTTCTTAGCTATTTATTATAAACAGGGGAGCTTATAGCCCCCTGTTTTTTTTATCCGATATCATTTTGTAGTATCCGGCTGCTTTTCGTCTTTCAGCACCGGCTTTTTGGATGGCTGGTTCTTTAATGAATCCTTTGAATCTAGCGCCTTCTTACCCACCTTCTTCAGCTTGCTCATTACTTTCATGGAATCTGATTTATTGGTATCTTTACCCATTACATTCTCTTCATTCATTGAAGGCGTAATAACCTTTTGAAGCACTTCATCTTCCTTGTTTAATTTCTCATCTTTCTTCATCACCGGAGCTTCTTGACTCTCGGATTTCCTCAAACCATCAGTTTTTTCTTCCTTCTTGACTTCCTTGTCCATTGTTTTCTGTTCTGCTTCTATGCTCCTTTCAGATGGGGCGATAGTCTCACTTTTTTCGACAGGGGAAGGAATGGTAATTTCACGGTCACTCGATGGTTTCTCCAATTCTGGTATATAGGGAATGGTTTCACGTCTTTCTATTGTAGTCCTATCAGATGGGGTAGTTTCATTTTTCGTAATACCAAGGTTTTCATTCTGCAAAGGTGGTTGTTCAGTCTTATTTCCTTCGGTAGAAGTACTCTGTGTGACCTGAGGTATTGTCTGGTTCTTATTGGGCAAATAACTGAAATAGAGAACTACACATATCAGAAGTAAAACGGTAACACCAACTGCGGATATATACGCAGGCTTTACAACGTTTGTAAGCCATCCGAACCTTACAGGTCTCACAGGGAGATTCCAGAGCCTGCGGGGTGAATATTTTCCCGATTCGATCTCCCTCAGCCTGCGGAAGAGATTAGTCTCGAAATCATTACGCGACTTAACTTTCGGTAATGACTTTAACAGGTTTTTTAAATCATTGTATTTCTCTTCTTCAGACAATTTAGTTAATGTTGATATATATCTTTTAAAAGCTTTTGCAATTTTTCCCTGCCCCTATTGATGCGTGACTTCACTGTTCCCATCGGAAGCCCCGTCATCTCAGTTATTTCTTCATAAGAGAAATCTTCCACGTCTCTAAGGATAACCAGTTTTCTGTAATTTTCAGGAATTGAATTCAATGCCTTTTGAATATACGCATCCTGAAATTTCGAATCAGTGTCAGTTTCCGGTGAATAGACCTCGTCCGGTATATCGAAATCCTTATCTTCGTCATCATAAGCAGAGCTTAATGAAAATATCTTGTAACGGTTCTTCTTTATCACTTTAGTCTTCGCCAGGTTGATCGCTATCGTGTATATCCACGTAGAAAATTTTGCAATCTCTTTATAAAGATGCTTGGACACATAAACCTTGATCAGTGTATCCTGAACAATATCATCACATTCATCATAGCTCCCAACGTATCTGTAAATAAAGTTCGTCAACCTGTCTTTATATCGCCTCACGATCTCTACGTAGGCATCGTGGTTGCCGTCCTGAAAACTATAAATTAATTGCTCATCGGAGAGCTTTTCTAGATCTAACCCTTCTTTTAAGGGCATTATTTCTGTTTATTTTACTTAAAAAATGTAATAAAGTTCCTGTTCAGACTATATATTCATCAAGTCCTGTACAAGTGACGTAATCAGTACCTTAGAATCTAACATACTGTTTTTTAGGGATTGATCAGTGTACAAAATCCTCTCAAATGCGAATTCGTAATTCCTGTTTTTTCCGTAATTTTGGTGATTTTTTACAAATATAATCCTATCTCCCCAAAGTTTATAGTCCCTATATATTTCCCCCGGTTTTTTATTTTGCAGATTTTCTCTGTGAAAAGCCATCAAGTCCATAAGATAATTGGAAATAAGGGAAACCAGGAATACTTCATTAATACTTCCTCTGTTTAACAGATAGTCCAGTACTTCCATCGCTCTGTGTCGATCCTTCGTGACCACTGAAGACATGAGATCATAAGGTGTATATTCGGTGTCGTATCCAGTCATTTTTAGAATTATATCTCTAGTGACCTGTTTAATTCCGCCATCTCCGAGATATGAAGAAATCTTATCCATTTCATGTACAGCAAGGTCAAAATTCATTGGTACAAGTGAAATGAACAGGTCAATCTCTTCATCTCCTATATTGCAGCCCCGTAAATTGAATTCTCCACTCACCCACCTTATGTATTCGCTTTCAGGCAATTCAGTAAAGTCATAAAATTCGAGAGTCTTATTTAGCTTTTTTTCCTCTACATAATCTTTATTAAAAGCCAGTATCAAAGTTGTATCCGGATCCGGTGAGTACGAATAAACCAGTACGTCTTCAAGCTTTCTGCCGAATTTTTCGCATTTACGAATGACCACAATCTTCTGTGAAGAAAATAGTGAGGAGAAATTTGAGCACAAATCGATAAATTCCTCATAGCTCAATTCATCGGCATACTTGACAAAATAGTTTTCTTTGCTATCCTCGGAGCCGGCGATCTTCTTCAGCAGCAATTTGCAAAATTTGTTCATAAAGAAATTATCATCTGCAGCTACATAATATGCCGGCTTTAGCTTACCGGATGATATCTCCTTTTCAAGTTCCGGGTAGGTGAGATAATAATTTTTATTTTGCAAAATAAACTTTTTTTATAACTACTTTATCAATAGGATCATCTGCAGCATCTCTCTTAACATTCTCTATCTTATGGGCCACATCCATCCCTTTAATCACCTTACCGTATACCGTGTACTGCCCGTCAAGATGTGATGCCGGACCGGTAACAATGTAGAACTGGCTTCCGCTTGATTCTCTCTTCGGATTCGCCTGGTCACCCAGTCTTGCGGCAGCCAATGAACCCATTTCATGTTTCAGTTTTATCTCAGCGGGTATTGTATAACCCGGTCCGCCCTGACCGTAAGTTGACTTATCATTACCCTTTGTATTCGGGTCACCGCCCTGTATCATGAAACTCGGAATTACCCGATGGAATAATAATCCGTCATAAAAATGTGATTTAACCAGCTTCTTAAAATTCTCAACGTGTTTAGGTGCATCATTAGGATAAAGTTCTATCGTCATGTCACCCATGCTGGTTTCCATAATAACAATATTGGATTCGTTGGAAGTCTCTTCTTTAACAGCTGCTGTATCGGTTTTCGGTTTTGTTGTGTCCGGTGTTGTCTTGTTCATGCCTGTATTTGTTTGTGTTTTAGAAACAGTGTCTTTCTTCGGTGTTTCGGTAGTTTCTGTTTTTTTGCTTCCGCACCCTGTTAAAAATATGATTAACATCAGGGCTAAGATAAGCGAAATAAATTGATTCTTTTTCATTTTGATTATTACCTCCTAATTGGTTATTACTTGTGTTGATAATAAAATTAATATTAAAACTCCTATAATTATTCTGTAAACAATGAATATTCCGGTACTGTGCTTTTTTAAATAATTTAATAAGAACCAGATTGAAATATAACCAACGATCCCCGATACTACAGTAGCTATTATCAAATGTTGTGTGCTGATAGGGGCATGGGGCAGCTCTTTCAAACTTTCTTTTAGCTCAAGCAATCCGCTCGCCAGAACTGCTGGAAGGCTAAGAAGGAATGAGAATTTAGCTGCAGTTTCTCTCGTTAATCCCACGAATAACCCTCCCGTTATGGTGGTTCCCGACCTCGACGAACCCGGTATAAGTGCCAAAGCTTCTGCAAAACCGATAAAAAGAGAATCCCAAACGGTGATCTGTTCGAGTTCACGCTTTCTTTTGCCGACAATTTCAGCTATCCACAGGATAACAGCAAGTGTGATCATACTTCCCGCGATGACATAAAGATTCTTCGTTAAAGTACCCTCAATCACTTTTCTTAAAAAAAGTCCTATCAAACTAACAGGGACGGTCCCAATAATAATAAGCCAGCCCATTTTTGCGTCACCTGACATTTTTTCAGGAGCCTTGCCTGTAATTCGTAACCAAAGATCTGCAAAAAAATCTTTAATTATCTTATAGACTTCTTTAATAAAATATGCGAAAACAGCTACAAGGGTTCCGAGCTGAATAACGGCTATTGAAGCTGTCCAGTGTTCCGGATTTAGAGGATCTATCATTCCCATGAACTTTCCGGCGATAGTAAGGTGAGCTGTACTGCTGACGGGTAAAAATTCCGTTAACCCCTGGATCACTCCGAGGATAACTGCTTTTAGAATATCCAATGTATATTTAATTTAAATTTATACACAATCCAAGTCTCAAGCCAAAGCCAAAATTACTAAGATTAACGTTGCCTCCTGTATCCTGGAGAATATTTCCGTTTGAATCTTTTAAATTGCCAATGAAATTCCCCATAATAAAACCACTCAAATATGAACTCATTCTATCTGAGAGCTGGGCATTGAACAATATCTCTCCTTTGAATCCGGGACCGCTTGCATTGTATATTATTTCACTACCGCTTACTGTGTTGCTTAGCTGAGCAAATGAATACCCTGCTCCAGCACCTAATTTAATCTTAAAGTTTTTTCCTGGAAAAATGTAATATCCCATCAGTACAGGCTGATGAATATGATATGAAATATCGTATGTATAGACGTAACTATAAGTATTGCCTCTAAAGAAATATGAATAATCCAATTTCAGAGCGAACCGTTTCGAAAGTTCCATTTCAACGCCTCCGAAGAATTCCAGCCCGACGGAAAAAGATTTCACGCTGTCAGTGCCTTGAAAAGGAATCTCAGCTCTCAGATAGTCGTTAAAAGAAGGTGTATTTGATAAACTTATACCCATACCGAATGATAGATCTATAAGCTTTTTAAATTTCGATGAATGGGAGATAGTATCCTGCGAATAAATAAAGGATCCGGAAAGAAACAGAAACAACAAAAGAAATAAATGTTTTCTCATTAAAAGCTAATTATAAAAATAAAAGATCTTCACACATCAAGGTTCTTTACGTACTTCGCATTCTTTTCTATGAAGCGGCGTCTTGGTTCTACTTCTTCTCCCATCAGGGTTTCAAATATCTTATCCGCTGCTGAAGCATTCTCTATCGTTACCTGCAGTATGGTCCTGGTTTCAGGATTCATTGTAGTAGCCCAGAGCTGTTCGGGATTCATTTCCCCGAGTCCCTTGAACCGTGACATGGTGATCCCCTTCCCTATTTTATTTTCTTCTCCATTTTCATTGGAAACCGGCTCCGGTTTTGTTTTTTTCGTAGAATCCGATTTTGCAGATTTCTGTGACATTTTGAATCGCTTCAATATCTGGTCTTTGTCATTTTCATCATAAGCATAAAATTCTTCCCTGTCTTTTTTTATCTTATACAAAGGGGGCTGGGCGATGAACAATCTTCCCGATTCTATGATCTCCTTCATATGCCTATAGAAAAAAGTAAGAAGTAATGTCCTGATGTGGCTTCCGTCTACATCGGCATCGCACATGAGTATTATTTTCCCGTATCTTAATTTAGATTCGTCAAATTCATCAGAATTCCCCAGTCCTGCTCCAAGGGCAGTAACCATGGATTTAATCTCTTCATTCTCAAGTATCTTGTTCATTCTTGCTTTTTCTACATTCAATATTTTACCTTTGAGCGGCAGTATTGCCTGGAATCTTCTGTCCCTGCCCTGTTTAGCAGAACCGCCTGCAGAATCACCCTCAACCAGATAGATCTCGCAATGTTCGGGATCGCTGATGGAGCAATCTGCGAGCTTGCCGGGTAATCCGGAAAACTCCAGTGCATTTTTCCTGCGTATCAGCTCTCTTGCTTTTCTTGCAGCTTCCCTGGCTTCCGCAGCCCTCAAACATTTATCAATGATTTTCTTTGCTACGGATGGATTTTCATCCAGATACAGCTGAAGTTCTTCTCCAACTACTGTTTCCACTATCCCTTTTACTTCGCTGTTGCCGAGCTTTGTCTTGGTTTGCCCTTCAAACTGTGGTTCAGGTACTTTAATGCTAATTACACAGGTTAAGCCTTCCCTAAAATCATCTCCTGTAAGCTGGATCTTATCGTTCTTAATGAGGTTATTTTTGTACCCGTAATTATTAAGGGTCCTAGTCAGTGCGGTTTTGAACCCGATAAGATGCGTACCGCCCTCGTGGGTGTTAATATCATTGACATAGGTGAACATGTTCTCATTATAAGATTCGTTATACTGGAATGCAACCTCTACCTGTATGTTATCCCTTTCGCTCTTGATAAATATCGGTTCCTTGTGAAGCGGTTTTCGTTTCAAATCTATATACTTCACGAATTCAACGATACCGCCTTCGAAATGGAATGTTTTTTCTTCCTTTGTCCTCTCGTCTTTGATATATATAGTCACCTCTTTGTTGAGATAAGCGAGCTCACGAAGGCGTTCTTCAAGTATCTCAAATTTAAAGCTGACATTCTTGAATATCGATCTGTCGGGCATGAAGGTAACCAGTGTACCGCTTTTATTTTCCGGAGCTTTACCTATCATCTTAACTTCACTAACCGGTACGCCTTTTTTATATTTTTGATAAAATGTTTTGCCGTCCCGGAAAACTTTTACTTCCAACCATTCACTAAGTGCGTTGACTACAGATACCCCTACCCCGTGCAGTCCTCCAGATACCTTATAAGTCCGCCTGTCAAATTTGCCGCCGGCATTAAGAACGGTCATCACCACTTCAAGGGCTGATTTTTTTTCTGTAGGGTGAATATCGGTCGGTATCCCCCTGCCGTTATCCTCAACAGAGACTGATCCGTCATTTTTCACGATCAAGCTGATATAATCACAGAAACCTCCTAAAGCTTCATCGATGCTGTTATCCACAACTTCATAAACGAGGTGATGAAGCCCTCTGCTGGCAACGTCTCCTATATACATTGCAGGGCGGCGTCTTACATGCTCAAGCCCTTTCAGAACCTGTATTGTTTTAGCACTATACAAATCCTGTTCGGCGGTTATTTCTTCCTTCGTTTTTATAATTTTGACTTTTTTATCTGCCTTATTTCTACTCATTTATGAATGTTTTCTATGGTTTTATTATATAAATACAATATCTTTGATCGTATTTTTCTTAAGATGTTCGTTCAATTTGTTTATTAATTCTTCTTTTCTGCGTGACAGCTCGAAGCGCCAAATCGAGTCCTCTACTTTAACAAATAAAACCCCTTTTTTGTCCTTTACGGGAATAGCAACTTTTGATATCTTTTCCCCAACCACATTTTCCCAAAATGCAAATCTCTCTTTCCGGTAGTCCCTTAATCCTCTGATGAGCTCGTTAACCTCTGAGCTAAGCCGTGACTGCTTATGTGAATGATCCTTAAATTTAATTGACAACTTTCGACGTTCCATTTACTATATTGAACGCTGTGATATTTTCTCTATTAAAATATTTTTTTAAAATGTTCTGATAACCGTTATCAGTAGTAGTTATAAATAACTGGTTGAATTTCGGCAAAATCGCGGAAATCCGCTGTGTTCTGTTCTGATCGAGCTCAGAAAACAGATCATCCAGCAATAAGATCGGCTCTCCGCATAGATCCGATTCAAGTTTATCCCTGAGATATATGTATTCCGAAAGCTTAAGAGCAACTATAAATATCTTGTGCTCTCCCTGTGATGCGAAATTTTTCAGTTCGAACACGCTTCCGTTCTTTTTCATCTTAAAAATGTAATTATCTCTCTGCGGTCCGGCGAGTGACATACCGCGCTTTATCTCGATAATGCGTTTTTCCGCTAGAATAACCGCGAATTTCTCTTTGAGAACACTTTCATCCGGTACATCATCATCCCGTTCTTCCATCAGTTCACTCTCATAATCGAGAAGCGGTATGTAGTTTGCACCAGCTATATCCCTGAAGTGAAGAACCAGATAATCCTGGAATTCCTTAATGAAAAGCAATCTTTTAATAATGATCCTTACACCTGTCTCTATTAGTTCTTTATCCCAGGCACCCAACATTTCTCCTAAATCCTTCCTGTTGTATCTTCCGGAAACCATATTGTCTTTCAAAAGGGAGTTCTTTTGTTTCAGTATACGATTATATCTCTTCAGGTCATCCAGGTAAAGCCTGCTTATCTGCGAAATGAGTATATCGAAGTTGCGTCTTTTATCGGCGGGAGTCCCGGTTGTGAGCTTAATATCTATAGGTGAGAGTACTACCAGCGGTATTTTGCCGAAAAAAGATGACAGCCTGTTTATATACTCATTATTATACGTTACCAGTTTCTTACTGCTCTCAATGTCATAAGTAAACATGACATTGCTTCTCAAGCCCGAATTATTGAAGAAATTCCCTTCTATCTCGAATTCCTTCATCCCATACCGGACACAATCGGATTCAGATGATTGTAAAAAGCTTTTTGTATAGCAGATCATTGATACTGCTTCCAGGATATTAGTTTTGCCGTTTCCGTTTTCTCCGAAAATAAAATTTAGTTTCGGGTTAAATTTAAAAGAACTGCTGGCGTAATTTCTGAAATTAGATAACAGAAGATCTTCAAGTATCATTTATTAAATATTTCTAACCGGCATTACTAACATTATCATCTCTTCATTCTCTTCCTGCTCCGATGGTCTGAGTACTGACGCTTTAAGCGGTGTACTGAAATCGAACAGTATCTCAGGGCTTTCGAACTGCTGTACCGCATCAAGCAGATACTTACCGTTAAATGCGATCTCGAACTCCTCGTTTTCGGTAAAACTGCATACAATCGTTTCTTCGGAATCGGTTCCGTATTCATTGTTCGCTGCTTTTACCTTTAGTTCATTCTCACAGATGTTCAAAGAGGTTCTGTTCGTAACCTGGTCTGACATTATAATCGACCGTTTAATCGCAGCCATAATGGGGACTCGCTCGACCTTAAGTATTTTTTCATTGTCAGTCGGTATGACAGATTCGTAATTCGGAAAAGTATCGTCTATAAGCCTGGATGTAATTGTAATATTAGCGTAATTACACTGTAAAAATTCATTGTTCAGGTACATTTCCACATCAGAAGTTGAATCCGATGTTTCACTTGAAACTTGCTCCGGTTCATTTTCAGCACTTATTTCGCCGGATACCGGTTCATGCAACTTACCCCCGGATTTAAATAGCTTTATTATCATCTGACATGTTTTAATAGGTACAAGCATTGTGAATTTATCATCTTGATAATCAAATTTGCTGTTTATTATCCTGACCAACCTATGCCCATCGGTAGAAACAACCCGAAACTCACCGCTTTTTATTTCAAAAAATACTCCGTTCATGCTTCTTCTCAGTTCGTCGGGACTCGCGGCATGTATCGCCTTATTGAGATACTTGCATAAGAGATAGTTTTTGACTTTTATGGTTTTCGGACTTTCCAGCTCAGCCGGAAGAGGAAAATCATTCGGATCTTCACCTGTAATAGTCCATTTACCGCCCTTTGTCTTGATGCTTAACTTATAGTTCTGATGCAATTCAATATTAAGTTCTTTATCCATAAGATTTTGCAATAGGCTCTCTAGCTTTTTAGCGGGTATTGCAACTTTTCCATCCTCTTTCCCGTCAACCTGAGTTGTGACTTTAATATAAACTTCAAGATCAGAACCTACCAGTGTAAGTAAATTTCCCTCAAGACTTAAATATACATTACCCAAAATGGGAAGGGTAGACCTGGCAGGTGTGACACCAATAACTTTGTTGATAGCACCAATAAGATCGTTACTTGTAACGGTAAACTTCATAAACCCTCCTAAATATTGCTTAATTTATTAAATTTACTCAAATTAATTCAGTTTTTCAAAGTACTATTCTTTGACTTGTATCTCTCTGAACTAAAATAATCTATTATTCCTTCAGCAAGTTGCACTGAAATCCGCACTTTGCTTTCTTTTGTTTTACCTGCGAGGTGTGGTGTAAGAACAATATTTTTTAATTTCCTGAATTCGTACAAGATATCCGGCTCATTCACAAAGACATCAACACCGCCATAGTACAATTTATTTCGTTTTAATGCAGCGATCAGGGCTCTTTCATTTACTATTCCGCCTCTAGCACAATTAATGAGCAATGTTCCTTTTTTCACAGATTTTATATTGTTTTTATTTATCAGGTTTAGCGTGGATCTATCCAGAGGAGTATGAAGTGTAATAATATCGGAAGATCTGATAAGATGATCGAGACTTACGAACTTGATCCAGCGGTATTTATTGAAGAGTGATCTATTGATATCGTTGCCTAATATTTTCATACCGAATGACCTTGCGAGATTTGCTACATAAGAACCAACTCTTCCGACCCCTACTATGCCAATGGTCTTCCCGAGTAATTCAGAATTCACATACCTGCCTGCATCAAATATTCCCTTCTTCATATCTTCATCGGCATGATTGATGTTTTTGAATATCGATAATATCAATGCTATCGTATGTTCGGCAGCAGAGACAAAATTTCCTTCAGGTACATTTAATACGCTTATTCCTTTTTTTATCGAATAAGCCGAATCAATATTATCAAAGCCTGAGGAAGCAGTGCATATCAGCGCAACCGTGGTATATTTATAGATCCTATCTATTAAATCTCTATCAATTCTTCTCACAGATCTTATTATCAGGACAGAGCGCTGATTTACTTCTTTTCGCATTCGTGCAATACTCTTCAATAAATTGTCATTATCTAAACCATATATTTCAACTACTTTATAACCTATATGATTAAGGATATCTATTCCGTGCCGGTGCATCTCATCCGCAATGAATATATAAATATTTTCTTGTAATGACTGTTTCACTATTATCAAAATATGAGAAAGAAGCCGGAAAATAGAAAATAAAATGTATTAACTGTCTGATTCAATATCAGTTGAGAATGGCATGAGTTGTCTGGCAGGTGCCGTGATGTAAAGAATCTTAATCCTTCTCCTGAAGGCTTTCCTCTATGAGCTTCATAACTGTGTTCCTGCCTTCACCGGTAAAAGCAGAAAATGGAATATAGTCTTTGCAAAGCTGTTCATTGTGCACTATCTTACTGGTCCGGTATATCTGCCTTTCCATCTTATTGGCAGAGATCTTATCAGCTTTGGTAAGAACGATACCATAATCAATTTCATAGTATTCAAGCCAATTGATCATTAGCTGATCCAGATAAGTTGGGTCGTGACGGGAATCCATAAGCTCAAATACAAGTTTTATATTTTTCCTGCTGCTGATATAATCCTCAACAAGTTTTCTCCAGCCTGTCTTGATCTGTTCCGGTACTTTGGCATACCCATAACCCGGCAGGTCTACAAAATAAAATTCTTCATTGATGAGGTAATAGTTTAACAACCTTGTTCTGCCCGGGATAGAACTTGTTTTAGCTAGTTTAGACTTGTTGCATATCTTGTTAATTAAAGAAGACTTCCCCACATTTGATCTGCCGATAAAGACTATTTCAGGAAGGTGTGCAGTTGGCAATTGAGTCAGGTCAGTGACACTATTAACAAATTCAGCTGATATTATTTTCATTAATTATATATGTAATTATAATAGTAAAAGAACCTTGCATATAATCTTTAAAACCCCGCATAACACTCGTAAATTAGTATGCGGACTTCGGTGTCATTAATCTTCTGCCGCTTTTTCTTTTTTCTTATTAGACGGCTTCTTAGTTGGTCTACCTTTACCTGATTGCTTTTTTGCTGCGGTTGATTTTTTCTTCGTTTCCGTTTTTGTTTCTCCCTCCGATGCAGCCTTTTCTTTTGCCTTCTGATCTCCCTGCTCAAGGTTATAATCTACAAATTCAATTAATGCCATCTCTGCGGAATCACCAAGGCGCCTGCCCATTTTCAATACCCTGGTATAACCGCCCGGTCTCTCAGCAACTTTAGGTGCTATCTCATCAAAAAGAGATTTAACTGCACTGTGGTCATTCAAGAACCTGTTCGCTACCCTGCGCAGGTGAACAGAATATTCCGGTCTGCTGTCTTTTGCCGAATAGGCTTTCTTTGCTTTGGTGACGAGCGAATCTATAAATCTTCTCAATTCCTTGGCTTTAGCAAGAGTGGTCTGTATTTTCTTATTCTTAATAAGAGATGCCGATAGATTAGAAAGAGTCGCATTCCTGTGCGAAGCCGTTCTTTTTAATTTTCGTCCTTTGCGTCTGTGTATCATTTATAAATCTCAATAAAGGGTTTAGGATTCTTCTTTAATATATTTATCCACGTCCATCCCGAACG
Source organism: Ignavibacteria bacterium (assembly GCA_049516635.1). Taxonomy (GTDB): domain Bacteria; phylum Bacteroidota; class Ignavibacteria; order Tepidaquicellales; family OLB5; genus JBEKSX01. The sequence continues at coordinate 15,267 of JBEKSX010000047.1, forward strand.
TTAGACCGTTCTCGTGAAGTATCTCTCCAAGCTCAGCAAGAGATTTCCTGCCGAAATTTCTGAACTGGAGCATTTCAACCTCCTGATGACGGACAAGATCTGCAAGTGTCTTGATATTGGCTGAACGCAGGCAATTCTGAGCTCGTACGGATAATTTTAACTCGTCAACATTCATTAAGAGCATTTTCTTTATCCTTGAAAACTCGGTCTCTTCGGTCTTTACCTCTTTCTTTTCTTCTACTACTTTATCGAACCCAATAAACATCGAGATATGTTCATTTAATATCCTTGCTGCAGAAGTTATAGCATTCATAGGGGACATGGTACCGTCGGTCGTGATCTCAAGAACTAATTTTTCATAATCGGTCTTCTGTCCTACCCTCGTATACAAAACATCATACTTAACGTTTTTAATAGGAGTAAAAATAGAATCGATAGGGATCATTAGAAGATCTTGTTCTGTATCTTTATTATCTTCTGAAGGTACATAGCCTATCCCCGTCCCCAGCTTCAGTGTCAGGGATAGATCGGCATTTTTATTAAGCTGCGCGATGTGATGGTCAGGATTCATTATTTCAAATTCTTCCGTACTCTCCTGAATGTGCCTTGCGATGAATTCTACCGGGCCTTTAAGCCTCATCTCTATCTTGTTGGATCCCTTTACACGCAGTTTGAACCTTACTTCCTTTAAATTTAAAATGATCTCCGAGACATCCTCAACCACATCTTTTATTGTTGTAAACTCATGGGGCACATTATTTATCTTGATCCCGGTAATAGCCGTCCCCGGCAGTGAAGAGATCAGAACCCTCCTTAAAGAGTTACCCAGAGTAACACCATAACCTTTATCCAGCGGCTGAATGATAAACCTGCCGAAAGTATCGGTGGCAGATTCCGGTTCCAAGACAATCTTCTCCGGAAATTGAATGAAATTATTTTGCATGTTAATATTTTTATTTTGAATAAAGTTCTACGATTAATTGTTCATTTGCATTGAACGGTATATCAATTCTTTCAGGAACCGTAAGAAAAGTACCCTTCAGTGCTGCTTTATCTACCTGCAGCCATTGAGGTATCATGTCATCTTTAATGCGTTTCATCGACTCATGGATCAACTTCAATTTCTTGCTTTTTTCTTTAACCTGTACTGTATCACCAGCTTTTACCAGGTACGAGGGGATATTGACCGGTTTGCCGTTGATCCTAAAATGATTATGCAGGATCAACTGGCGTGCAGATTTCCTTGAAGCTGCCAGTCCCGACCTATAAATAATGTTATCGAGCCTTCTTTCAAGCAGCTTAACAAGATTTTCGCCGGTCCTGCCTTTCTGTCCAGAAGCGATCTCAAAATAATTTCTAAACTGAGCCTCCAGCAGACCGTACATTCTTTTAACTTTCTGTTTTTCTCTCAGCTGAATAGAATAATCAGACACCCTTGTCCTGCGTGATAATCCGTGCTGTCCAGGAGGATAATTTTTCCTCTCAAGAGGACATTTTTCGGTAAAGCATTTAGTACCTTTGAGAAACAGCTTTTGTTTTTCTCTTCTGCAAAGTTTACAATTAGGTCCTGTGTATCTTGCCATTTATAAATTAATTGAATATGTGATTACAAAAACTTATTATTTTATACCCTTCTCCGTTTTGGAGGTCTGCAGCCATTATGTGGAATCGGGGTGATGTCTTTTATCGTCATAATCTCCAGACCAGCAGTCTGTAGAGATCTTATTGCAGCTTCTCTGCCTGCACCGGGTCCTTTAATGAATACATCTACCTTTCTCAGTCCCAGATCATATGCGGCTTTTGCAACGGCCTCCGCAGCAACTTGAGCCGCAAAGGGAGTATTCTTCTTTGATCCTTTGAATCCCATTTTACCCGAAGATGCCCAGCTTATAGTATTGCCATAAGAGTCAGTAAGGGTAATAATGACATTATTGAATGTAGCTTTTACATGAGCTATCCCGCTGGATTCTACCTGGATTTTCTTTTTTACCTTTTTAATAGTTTGTGCCATTAATTGATTTATTTATTACTTCTTAGCAATCGCTTTTTTCTTACCTGCTACAGTTTTGCGTTTACCTTTTCTTGTTCTCGCATTGGTCTTTGTTCTCTGTCCTCTTACGGGAAGGCCTCTCCTATGCCTTTTACCCCTGTAACTCCCGATATCCATAAGTCTTTTAATATTAGTTTGTATCTCCGTTTTTAGCGATCCTTCAATCTTATAATCGGAAGTTATAATTGTACGAAGTTTATTCACTTCATCATCGGTCAGCTCGGATACCTTTTTATCTGCATTTACTCCGGCCTGATCGAGTATCTTTTGAGACGAAGATTTTCCAATACCGTAGATCGATGTCAGGCCTATCACTACTCTCTTATTTTTTGGAAGATCTATACCGGCTATTCTTGCCAATTATTATTTCTCCTGGTTTTGTTATATAATTAATAATATTTTATTAACCCTGTCTCTGCTTATGTTTGGGGTTCTTGCAAATAACCCTGATGACGCCTTTTCTCTTGATTATCTTGCAATGTTCGCAGAGTCTTTTTACCGAACTTCTAACTTTCATTTATTCACCTTTAAAAAATGTTTATTTGTACCTGTATGTTATACGGCCACGTGTGAGGTCATAAGGCGAAAGTTCAACTGCAACTTTATCACCTTCGAGGATCTTTATAAAATTCATCCTCATTTTACCGGAGATGTGGGCAATTATCTCGTGACCATTCTCCAATCTAACTTTAAAAGCAGCATTAGGAAGAGTATCTATTATAATTCCGTCTACTTTTATTGAACCCTGCTTGGCCATCAACTATATTTAATTTTCTACAGTAAGTATTTCTGCTTTTCCTTTTGTTATTAAAATTGAATGCTCAAAATGAGCGGATGGTTCTCCATCCTGAGTTACATATGTCCATTTATCGCTTAATACTTTTACCTTGTAGGTGCCGTAATTGACCATAGGTTCCAGAGCAACTGTCATACCTTCCTTAAATTTGAACTTATTCCCTGAGTAATAATAATTCGGAATTGGAGGCTCTTCATGCAGATGCCTTCCGATACCATGTCCTACCAAATCCCTTACAACCGAAAAACCTTCTGCCTGTACGTGCTGTTGGATTGCAAGAGATACATCATTAACAAAATTACCATCCAGTGCATTTTCAATTCCTTTGTAGAGGCTTTCTTCCGTAACCCTCATGAGTTTTCTCTTTCCATCTGAGACTTTCCCTATCGCATAAGTCCTGGCACCATCGCCATAATAATTATTTTTTTTAACACCGACGTCAATGCTAACAATATCACCCTCTATGAGCTGCCTGGGACCAGGGATCCCATGCACAACCTCTTCATTGATTGAAATACAAGCACTCGCCGGGAAAGGGATGATATTTTTATTTATCGTATATCCTTTAAAAGCCGGAACAGCATCATTGGAGAGAATGTAATCTTCTATAAGTTTATCAATTTCTAGTGTCGTGATGCCGATTTTTAGATAAGGTTCTATGTATTTGAGTATACCGGCAACAATTCTGCAGCTTTCACTTATATATTTTATTTCGGTAAGAGTTTTTACCAAAATAATCTTTCTTACCTTCTTCCTTTTATCCTTCCGCTTTTCATAAAGCCGTCATAATGCCTCATAACCAAATGTGACTCAACCTGCTGCAAAGTATCAAGTGCCACACCTACTATAATGAGAAGGCTTGTACCTCCGAAGAACTGTGATAATCCCTGGGTAACACCTGCCTGTGCAATGAATGCAGGCAGAATAGCAATAAAAGCCAGGAAAATCGAACCAGGTAAAGTTATTTTCGTAAGAATATTATCGATGAAATCCGATGTCGCTTTGCCCGGTCTTACGCCAGGTACAAATCCACCCTGCTTCTTCATATTATCAGATACATCCTTCGGATTGAAGGCAATTGCTGTATAGAAAAAAGTAAAGAACACTATTAAAAGCCCGTAAAAAAGGGCATATACTAAACTCGTCTGGCTAAAATGCTTGGCGATACTCTGCATAAAATCACTGTTAGGGAAGAACGTCAATATGGTATTCGGAACAAACATAATCGACTGGGCAAAAATTATAGGCATAACACCAGCCTGGTTAACTCTAAGGGGTATATATTGTGTTACGCCGCCGTATATCTTTCTTCCCACAACCCGTTTTGCATACTGTACCGGAATACGCCTCATTGCCTGCGTTACCAGTACGACTCCTGACACTATCAATACGAGTCCGCCTATAATTATGAGTTCAATTATAATACTACGTGCACCTGAAGATACAACCTCAACTTCATTAAAAACTGCATATGGAAACCTATCAATAATACCGATGAATATAATAAGCGATATACCGTTACCTATGCCTCTTTCTGTAATCTGTTCCCCGAGCCACATCATTAGAATCGTTCCGGCTGTAAGTAAAATGATACAGGATACGGTAAAAAGTAACGGGGATATATCGGGTGACATAATAGTAACACCGGATACATTCCTGCTTCTTAACTGGACACTAACTCCCCAAGCTTGCATCAATGAGACAGGAACTGTCCCGTATCTTGTTATCTGGTTAATTTTTTTCCGTCCCGTTTCTCCTTCTTTTTGTAATTTCTGGAAATAAGGGACTACGGCTCCTAATAACTGAATAATGATCGAAGAACTAATATAAGGCATTATACCAAGAGCGAAAACGGCTGCATTCTTAAATGCTCCGCCTACAAACAAATCATATAATCCAAAAAGTGTATTATCAGATTGATTCTTAGATGCCTCTGCAAGCAGACCGGTATCAATTCCCGGAAGTGTAATGTGGGCACCTATCCTTACCACTATCAATAATAGTACTGTGAAAACTATCCTCTGACGCAGTTCTTGTATTTTAAAAATATTCCTGAAACTCTCAACAAAACTGCTCATAATACTGTTACCTTACCCCCATTTTTTTCAATCTTTTCGACTGCAGATTTACTAAATTTGTGAGCACTAATATTAAGCTTTTGTTTAAATTCTCCTTCTCCGAGGATCTTGATCGGTATATTTTTCTTTGATACAAGCCCTTCATTAAATAAAATTTCAGGGTTTATACTCTCATAGTTCATTTTACCTGAATTAAAAAATAGCTGCAGCTTTCCAAGGTTTAAAAACTGAAATTCGATCCTGTTATGGCTATTAAATCCGGATTTGGGTATTCTTCTCTGAATAGGCATTTGTCCACCTTCGAAAGAAGCCGGAAACTTAGCTCCTGAGCGTGACTTTTGTCCGTTAAATCCTCTGCATGATGTTTTACCATGCCCCGAACCTATACCTCTCCCGACTCTTTTCCGGTTCTTTTTAGAGCCTTCCACGTATTTTAAATTGCTTAATACATCCATGATTAATGATCTGATTTCTTGTTGAAATGCTGAATAAAATTCAGCATTTACCATTTTAACAATTTATTTCCTAAAACAAATTCAAATGCTTCTGTTCTTTATATTCGACTTTTTTTTATACATAGAGACCCCTCACATTTCTGCGAGGGGTCTAAAACCATATTAAATCGTAGCTTTATTTATTAAAATTATATGAAGCTGATAATAGTCCAAACATATCTGTAGCGTGACCACGTAATACCCAGGGACCTCTCTGGAAGAATTTTTCTCCCATAGTTCCTTCTAAACTGAACCTGTTGAAGTGGAAACCAAGTCCCAATGTTATGGTCTGATCAGCGTCACTGGCGTATTGATTATTTAATTCATAAATATCTGAATTATTGCCAGTTCCTGTTCCTGTATACGTAACTTTTTCACGAATTATGCTTCTTGAGTAACCACCCCTTGCTGTTAACCAATCCGTAAATGTCCATTCGAGACCGAAATTAAACTGAGGGAGTAATAATCTTGAAAATTTCACTTCCTGCTTGGATGTATCATTTGGTGTACTCTTGTAAGTGGTTATTCCTGAAGAAAGACCGCCCGCAAGCATCCCGTTATCAAGGACCGGCATGTTAACACCAATACCACCGTTTATGATCATCCAGCTAATATCAGTTTGTCCCGGAGGTGTAACCGCAGTTATGGATACATTCGGATTCCAGCTGAAATACTTGAAGTTCACGTAAGGAACCAGATTGATCTTGTTAGGTTTGCTCACCATGAACCAACCTCTAACAAAAGCACCTAATTCCATCCCGCCTTGACTCTCAATTGTTTCCGTAAAAGATGGATTCGTCATAGTAGAATCAAATTTGAATTTATCCAATTTAATATCTACTGCTCCCTCTATCCAGCCGGATTTAACCTTAGTAACCACACCAATTGAACCACCTAATGTATATGAACTCCGTTTTTGTTCATTTGTCGTAGCCGGTGTTTCACCTGATGCTGCGAGTGTTTGTATATTGTCATTAGACCACATGGCGAAATATGGAGCGATGCCCAAATTCATCGTCTTCGTTGAATAACTAAATAAGCCTTTGAATGGAACTATCGGAGCCGAAACGCCAACTCCACCAGGAGTATAGGATGCATACGGATCATTGAATGAGCTCCATAAGCTTTCGTCTTTATTCAAAACCATACCTAATGTTACCGTTTTGCTTATACCGAAATTGATTCCGCCATATTGGTTATCTAGATAGAAATCACTTCCATTTCCTGTAGCTCTACCGATATCACCGAATGTATAATTTCTATACATCCCGGTCCATGCAGGATTCCTATTGATATCAGTAGCAGCATCCATAATGAAAGGGTTATACCCTAAAGCTTCGTATCTGGCTGTCCCGCTAGGTATTGACTGTGAATAAGCACCAATCGCCATAACGAGTAACAGCAAAACTGTCAGATGTTTTTTTAACATTACTTTTTCCTCCTATAATGTTATTAAATGTTTATTAATAATTCACCTATTCCTGTATTTCCCATGATGACGTCGGTCATGGATAATCCAATAATTAAGTGAAAACTTCTACTAAGTGTTTTACTTTGTTGATCATCCCTCTTATCTGGGGAGTATCATTATGCTCTTTTACTTTATTAATTCTTCCTAAACCTAATGCTTTGATAACGAGCTTCTGGTCTTTAGGTCTGTCAATTGTACTATGTATCTGTCTGATCTTTATTTTTGCCATACGATTATGCTATATAAATGCTTTGCGGTTCAACATTTCTTCTGGATCCAAGGGATTTCGCATCGTAAACATTTTTTAATGCATTCATTGTGGCTTTTACCATGTTATGAGCATTTGATGATCCGAGCGATTTCGTTAACACATCCTGGATTCCAACTGCTTCTAGTACCGCTCTTACTCCACCACCTGCTATAAGACCTGTACCTGGTGTAGCCGGTTTGAGAAGCACCTTGCCGGCACCGTATTTGCCAATTACAGAATGCGGCAACGTTCCCTTGCGCAATGGAACAAACACAATATTTTTTCTGGCATCTTCAGAACCTTTAGCTATAGCGCTGGAGACTTCGTTAGCTTTTCCTAAACCAATTCCCACATGACCATTCCCATCTCCAACTACAATAACTGAGGTGAAGCTGAACCTTCGCCCCCCTTTCACGACTTTAGCCACCCTTCCAATATAGACCAATTTATCCTTTAACTGAAGCTCTCCAACCTTAACTTTTTTCGCCATTAATCTAAATTTATTAATTACAAATATATATAAAAAAAAATTAAAAATCTACAAAATTAACCGAATTCATCAAATATTGCTCTCAGGGGAGGATTCGAACCTCCATTAACGGCTCCAAAGGCCGCTGTCCTGCCCTTAGACGACCCGAGAATGTTAAAAGTAGAATCCTTTTTTGAACTAACTGAGAACAAATTAGAGCAAATCCTTGTAAATTAAAAGATGCTGGAACGACTGAAATTAGAATTTTAAACCGCCTTCTCTCGCTCCATCAGCAACAGCTTTCACTCTACCATGATAAAGATAACCGTTCCTATCAAAAACAATATGCTTAATATTCAACTCTAAAGCTTTTTTTGCAAGTTTTACCCCAACTATTTTACTTTCTTCCCTTTTATTAGTTTTATCTTTAATCTCACCTTTAATGTTTTTACCTAATGTGGACACAGTACATATGGTTTTATTATTGACATCATCGACCAATTGAGCATATATATTATTTAAGCTTCTGAAAACCACTAATCTCGGTCTTTCGGAGCTACCCGCTACTCTTTTGCGGATTCTGAGTTTTATTTTTTGTCTGTGTGACAGATTTGCTTTTATTCCCATGATTTCATTTATCTAATTTCTTTTAAACAAAT
>JBEKSX010000048.1:0-23179 GCA_049516635.1 Ignavibacteria bacterium
CCTGCAACGCTGATTATCTTTTCACCTTCTCTGATTCCGAAATACATCCCTGTTTCAAGCATCCTGGGATCGAAAGAATTATCGGGGTAACTTAAAGAATATAATTCATTAAGAGACTCGATATCATTTCCGGATAGCCTCTCCACATCATCAGTGGTCAAACTTGAAAGAAGCTTATTATCCTCAAGCAGCATTTTGCAGTAATTGCCATTTTGCAGGATAGAATAGTTTTTACTGAATATTTTCTCAACCCCGGGTGTGAGATGTGAATAAAACTTTTTCGGCAGATCCTGTAATATGCCCGTCAGCAGTTCGTTCATGTAACATAATTCTTCATCTTTGCATAATGCCAATAAAACCGGCGGGTTCACGGCTTTATATAAGAGCACAACAGCCTTTAATCCTCCTTCATCTTTCAATCCGTACCATGAAGTATATCTCCAGTAAAAATCATCGAGGTCACCAATTGAATAAATGTGAAGAGGAGTATTATTCCTGAGAAAACTCTCGAGTTCATTTTTATCCTGTAAGGTAACTACACGGGTCATTTCTCTAAATATTTAAGAAATAATTGATCTGTAGTTCTCCGCAAGAGTCCTTTGGACAGAAATTTCTACCCAATTACCTCAAATCCCGTATATTTATGCAGTGCCTTCGGCACTATTATTTTTCCTTCCGGTGTCTGGTATGATTCCAGTAAAGAAACCATCAGACGCGATGTTGCCAGCCCGCTTCCATTGAGAATATGCACGAACTCTGTTTTAGCTTTTTGCTCCGGTCTTTTGAAACGGATCTGAGCTCTCCTTGACTGAAAATCTGTGCAGTTACTGATGCTCGATGCTTCCAGCCATTTATTTTCAGCAGGTGACCACGTTTCGATATCGTACTGCTTGCTTGCGGAAAATGTAGCATCAGCGGTGCAGATATTCAGTACACGGTAATGCATGTTCAGCTCCTCCAGTATACCGCATGCGTGCTGAAGCATCTCTTCCATTTCTTTGTAAGAATTTTCCGGTAAACAAAAAGTTACAAGCTCAACTTTATTGAACTCATGGACCCGTAAAAATCCCTTTGTATCCTTACCGTAGCTTCCCGCTTCACGTCTGAAGCAAGCTGTGTACCCGCAGTATTTTATCGGAAGCTCATTATATTTTAAAATATCATCACGGTGTATATTGATTATCGGGACTTCAGCAGTAGGTATTGCGAACAGGTCATCCTGGTCTATCCTGTACATGTCTTCCTCGAATTTCGGGACCTTCTCGGTAGCTTCCATAGAAGCTCTGCTGGCGAGAAAAGGTGTGAACACTTCCGTGTAACCGTTTTTCCTGTGCGAATCGAGCATGAAATTTATCAGTGCTCTTTCGAGTATGGCTCCTTTGCCTTTATAGAATGGGAAGCCGCTGCCGGCTATCTTTGCTCCTATCTCAAAGTTCAGTATATCATTTTTCTTCCCCAATTCGATATGGTCCAGGAATTTGAAATCACCATCCGGTCTTTCCCCCCATCTTTTTATCTCAACATTGTCTTCGGGGGTTTTGCCATGAGGAGTAGTTTCGTGGGGAAGGTTTGGAACATCCCATAAAACAACCTGTATATCTTTTTCAATAGAAGAGAGTTTGTCATCAAGCGATTTTATCTCATCCGATGTCTTTTTCATCTCCGAAATTTTCTTTGTGGCATCTTTCCCCTCTTTTTTCATCTTAGCAATCTCGGCTGAGACTGTATTCCTCAAATTCTTCAGCCTCTCGACCTCACCAATTATTTCTCTTCTTTTTTTATCGAGCTCCCCTATTGAATCAACAAGCTTTCCGAAGTCGCCGCGCAAATTCAGCTTCTTCTTCACTTCATCGGGATTTTCTCTAATTAGTTTTATATCCAGCATATGTCAGTTTATAAAGTTCATAAAGTTTAAAAGTTGATCAAATTAGCCGGTAAAATTATTTTATTAGTGCAATCATAAAATTAAATGGATCATCATTTCAAATCACACTCACATCCCTAATTGTGTTTTAAGAAAATACAATCCTTCCGTAACATTGAGAGGTTTTATTCCCAGTTCGGTCTGAGACTTTAGCGTAATAAAACTGGAGTTCATCGGACGTTCGGCTGCCTGGTGAAGTTCGGATGTCTTGATCGGTATTATCAGCTTTGAATCGAATCCGAAAATATTTGCCAGCCTTACCGCAAATTCATAACGACTTACATATTCGCTTCCGCAGATGTGGTATAGACCGCTGCAATTCCGCTCAACAATACGCAGTATTGCCACGGCTACATCATCCGATATGGTCGGCTGTCCATACTGGTCATCTACTATCGTAACCTCTTCGTTCCTTTTAAGCTTATCTACCAGCCATAAAGCGAAGTTCAGCTTTATATTTTTTCCTGTCCCGTAAATTATCATCGAACGTATTATTGCATGATTTATCCCGCTTGCCAGCACAGCATTCTCACTTGCGAGCTTCGCTTTGCCGTAAAAGCTCTTCGGGTTTGGCGTAGAGTTCTCATCATAATTTCCCGTTTTCCCGTCGAAAACATAATCGGTTGAGATATGAATGAGCTTCGATGAATTTATCCTGCATGCTATAATGAGGTTCTTCACGGCGTCAACATTCACCTTCCAGCTCAATTCCCTTTCGGTCTCACAGCCGTCAACGTTAGTATATGCGGCGGTGTTTATTATCACATCAGGTGCATATTTCTTCACAGCCAGTTTCACTTTTTCTTTGTGGGTGATATCGAGCGGGATATAGTTGAATTTTCCCTGATCTTCTGCCTTGGGACTGATGTCGGATAGGAGCAATGTATCCTCCGTTTCATGGGAAAAGATCTCAGCGGTCTTTTGTCCTACAAGCCCGTTGGCTCCTGTCAATAATATTCTTCTTGTTTCAGCCATTCAATCATTTAGCCTGTAAAGTTCTTCCACACCTGCGAATGAAGTTTTAGTGCTCGCTTTTTTATTTGCAAAGTATAGACTTTCCGTGTAATCAGGTTTTTTCTGAAGGGCGTTTTTATAAAAGAAGCATGATGCAAAAACATCACCGCACCCGGTTGAATCAACAAAATTGATCGTTTCGGCCGATGGCAGATCCATTCTGTCTATCTCAAGGTACTTCTCCCCGACTACCTCTTTTTTTGTTTTCCTGAAAAGCGTCACGCCTGTCTTTCCTCTTGTCACCACAAGAGCTTTGGTCCCGGTGTTACCTTCAGTGAGTATGGTATCGGCAAAGTCGTATTCTCTCAGTTTTTCGGGCGTTATTATTTTTAATTCTGATTCGTTCATCTGCAGAGTATCAGCCGGGGTACACCAATCTTTCCAGTTTTCTACAGGTTCCTGGATCCTGCGTCCGTCCGGATAGGTCCGCATCACAATATTATGAGCATCAAAATGTATATAATTATTGAAATTTTTCCTGATCTCCTTAAATGTTTCTAGAGTGATATCGACCCCTGAAATCATGCTTATGAGCAAACCATCAGCTGCGCTCAGTGCAGGATGTATCCAGTCATAATCTATCGGCGGTGTAGGTTCGGTCGAGCTCTCTTCCCTGTCATAAGTTTTATTAAGATTTTCAGATGGCAATGTCAAGGGATCATTGTAATACAAATTTACTACCCTTGTTTTGTTCTTAACCCTCTTTATGAATGAGATATTGATATTCCTGAAACCTTTTAGAAAACCCGTTATTGTGTCATATTCATCGGTACCCACATTCATAATTGGAACTATTTCATTATTACTCCCTGAAATAACCGAAAGCGAGACTACACAATAAAGTATCCCGCCCAAATTCTTTCTGGTTACATTGTTCCTGTGTATATAATCGATACAGGGTTCGCCGATGACACAGAATTTCATACCGCTACGTATAAAATATTTCTTTAACCTTGCTTTCCATTTCGGGAGTGAACTCGATATCCGATGCGCCGGCGTTCTCGTCCACCTGTTTTTTCTTCGTTGCCCCGATGATAGTGCTTGTTACGTTCTTTGTCCTGAGGCACCATGCCAGTGCAAACTGCGCGAGAGTTATTCCCCATCCGTCTGTGAAAACTTTCAGTTTGTCGACTTTGTCCGCTACATCCATGTCTATCCTGTCTTTCAGGAACCAGTTCATCTTATCGTTTGCTGCCCGGGAATCTTTCGGTATCTTGCCCCCGGAATATTTTCCTGTGAGCAAACCCTGGGCAAGAGGTGACCACACGACCTGTCCCATCCCGTATTTTTCCGAAACAGATATTACGCCGTTGGTCTCGATCTGGGGACGGATGATGTTATACTGCGGCTGGTTGCTGACAGGTTTGTGCAAGTTATATTTTTCACATATATTTACGGCATCTTCTATGTTCTGAGCAGACCATTCGCTAACGCCCCAGTAAAGTATCTTGCCCATCTGTATCAAATCATTATAAGCCCGGCAGGTCTCCTCCAGCGGAACATGCTCATCGAACCTGTGGCATTGGAAGAGGTCAATGTAATCCGTTCTGAACCTTTTCAGCGAATGGTTAACGGATTCGAATATATGTTTGCGTGATAATCCCTGGTCATTCGGTTTCTTTGTGATCGGGAAATAGCATTTAGTTGCCAGCACGACGTCGTCCCGCCGTACCTTAAAATCTATGAACAGCACTTTCCCGTATACTTTTTCGGCTTCTCCTCTATGGTATGCGTCAGCGGAGTCGAAAAAATTGATCTCTTTGTCCAGAGCGGCTTTGATACACTTTTTTGCACTATCCGCACCAACCCCATATCCGAAGGTGAGCCAGCTTCCCAGCCCTATTTCAGAAAGTCTTATCCCGTATTTGCCTAATTGCCTGTACTTCATAATTTTAAAAATTTAGTTTAGTGAACTGTAAATATACAAAATACAATTTCCTTATTATAGGTAAAGTTAATGTGATAAAGCGGTGTATTTAAATTGCTATAACAATCATTTTTGTTTAATTTTTCGTAATGGATTTTATTATAAACCTGCTTTTTATAATTCTCGAGAAAACAGTACCTTTGTTTCCGCTAACGTTTACAAGGCGTGCTGCTCGCCTTTACGGGATTTTCTTCTGTCATTTAATTCCAATCCGGAAAGAAACAGCCCGTAAAAACCTTCAACTTGCCTTCCCTGAGAAAACAGTGAAAGAAATTAAAACGATTATAAGGGGTACATACATAAATGTCTTCACTGTGATATTTGAATTTTTTTATTTTCCGAAATTAAAATTTGAGAAAATAAAACAGCTGGTGCACGTTATAAATCCCGATCTTATCAATGAAAAGTTAAAGTCCGGCAAGGGACTCATTCTCATTAGTGCCCATTTCGGGAACTGGGAGCTGGGCGCATATGCTGTCAGCAGGATATGCGGTGAACCTTTCAATATCATTGTCAAAGAACAGGCGAACAAAGCCCTGGATAAAAAGATAAACCGCATCCGTGAGTCCGGCGGAAATAAAATGATATACATGGAGCAAAGCCTAAAAAGCGTGCTCAGCCTGTTATCACAAAATAAGATCGTTGCCATGCTCGGTGATCAATCCGCACCGAAGGAAAGCCCTGTCAGGACTGACTTCTTCATCAAGAACGTTCCGACTTTTGAAGGTGCTGCGCGGTTTGCTATTAGGACTGGTGCGCCTCTTGTTTTCGGTGTCCCAGTGAGGAATGAAGATCATAATTACACTCTCACGCTTATCGAACTGGATACATCAAAATATAAAGAGTATAACGAAGAAAACATTGCACGCCTGACGCAGGATCATGTCAATTTATTAAAAGAACAAATCATTGCTCATCCGGACCACTGGCTCTGGTTCCACAGGAGGTTCAAGAATGTGGAATAAAGCCGGTACGAAAATACTGGTGATCCAGACCGCCTTCCTGGGTGATGTGGTGCTTACACTGCCCATAGTACAGTCACTGAAAAAATTAATGCCCGATTCTTATATCGATTTTCTCTGCATCCCGTCGACCGCCAACGTGCTCGAAAATAATATCATGATCAGGAATGTTATCAGGTATGATAAACGGCACAGCGGTCTTTCGGGATTAATAAAAATTATTTCAAAGATCAGAAAAGAACGTTATAATATCGTTATCTGCCCGCACCGTTCGTTCAGAAGCGCACTCTTAACTTACTGCTCTTATGCCAAGATCAAGATCGGTTTTGACAGGAACTCGCTGCCGTTCCTTCTCACACGGAAAGTACACTACGACCGCAGTTCCCATGAAATACAGCGAAATCTTGACCTTGTGAAAAATGTCCCGGCTGTTAATTTTACAAAAGAAGCTGAAACGCTTAGACCCGAACTATTTCCGTCCGAGCATGATAAACTATTCGTCGATAAACTACTGGGTCCCCCGAAACCGCAGATGATCACTTTTGCGCCATGTTCCAAATGGTTCACCAAACAGCTCCCCCTGAAAAGATCGGTAGGAATAGTAAGAGCTTTTATCGATTCCGGTCATACCGTTGTCCTTATCGGCGGTGCCGATGATATGCCGTATTGCAGGAGCATTGAGAAAGAGATCGAACATGCTTCGCTCATAAACCTCTGCGGAAGGCTGACACCCCTGCAGTCAACAGTAGTTATCGGGAAATCCTCCTGCCTGGTATCAGTCGATTCTGCAGCGGCACATTTGTGTGCATCGACCGGCACGCCCATCGTACAGATCTACGGTTCCACAGTCCCCGCTTTCGGGTTCTATCCTCTTACGTCGAAGAACGTGGTGATAGAGAATAATTCACTCGACTGCCGCCCATGCACAGACCACGGAAGAAATAAATGCCCTTTGAAACATTTTAAATGCATGGAAGACCTGAATGCCGAAGATATCTTGAAGGCAGCTGAAAGTTTAATTGGAACAAAATAGTTTTGTGTAATATTCAATGATTGTCATCCTGAACGTAGTGAAGGATCTCAATTCATAGATGAGATTCTTCGGTCGCTGTGCTCCCTCAGAATGACGGTAGAGACGATGCCTACCTCTTCAGCTCTTTAACCAAAAATTGTGCTGTGTACGATGTTTCCAGATATTTTTTTACGAGATCTTCCGGAGTTCCTTCGGCTATTATCTCGCCGCCCGCATCTCCGCCTTCGGGACCGAGGTCGATTATCCAGTCCGCAGTCTTAATTACGTCCAGGTTGTGTTCTATAACGATCACAGTGTTGCCTTTGTCAACCAGCTGGTTCAGCACTTTCAGCAGAAGCCGCGTATCCTCGAAATGCAGTCCCGTTGTGGGTTCATCCAGGATGTAAATTGTTTTTCCCGTCTGGACCTTGGAGAGCTCGGTGGAAAGCTTCACCCTCTGGGCTTCACCGCCGGAGAGAGTTACCGCCGATTGTCCCAGCCTGATATAGCCGAGCCCGACATTGTTCAATGTCTCCAGCTTTCTTTTCAGGCGCGGTATGGCGTTGAAGAACTGCAGTGCTTCGGCAACGGTCATCTCCAGCACTTCGGAAATGTTCTTGCCTTTGTACCTGACCTCGAGAGTTTCCCTGTTATATCTTTTACCCCTGCACACATCGCACATCACGTAAACATCCGGCAGAAAGTTCATTTCTATCTTTTTCAATCCCGCGCCCTGGCATTCCTCGCACCTCCCGCTTTTCACGTTGAAGCTGAACCTGCCTATTTTGTATCCGCGTATCTTCGCTTCCGGAAGCGATGCGAACAGGTCGCGTATGAAAGTGAAGATACCCGTATAAGTTGCGGGATTGCTTCGCGGTGTCCTTCCTATGGGCGACTGGTCAACCTCTATGACCTTGTTCACCAGTTTCAGCCCTTCTATTGTCGAGTACGGCAGAGGAGGTTCCGGTGTTTTGAAAAATCTCCGCGAGAGCACACGGTAGAGCGTTTCGTTTATCAAAGTTGATTTGCCCGAGCCGCTTACGCCCGTTATACAGATGAATTTTCCCAGCGGGACCTTCAGCGTGATGCTTTTCAGGTTGTTGCCTGCAGCTCCTTTGAGCACAAGTTTATTGCCGTTTCCTGTCCTGCGTTTTTTCGGGACTTCTATCCTCTTTTTACCCGAGAGATACAGCGACGTTATCGATTCACCATTGAGGGTGCTGACCTTTCCGTACGCCACCACATTCCCGCCGTGTTCACCCGCCCCGGGACCGAGATCCACGATATAATCCGATTCCTCAATCATCTGCCTGTCGTGCTCGACCACAATTACCGTATTCCCTATATCTCTAAGGTTTTTCAGTGAGTTAATCAGCATTTTGTTGTCTCTCTGGTGGAGGCCTATGCTCGGCTCGTCTAGTATGTAAAGCACCCCGCGGAGCTGGGAGCCTATTTGCGTAGCCAGTTTTATCCTCTGCGCCTCACCGCCCGAAAGCGTTCTTGCATTCCTGTCAAGAGTAATGTAATCAAGACCGACATTCAGCAGGAAATCCAGACGCATCCTTATCTCCTTAAGTATCTGCTTTGCTATTATCTGCCTGCGTTCGGTCAGTTTCAGCTCATCGAAGAATTTCCGTGCTGCCTTTATGGACTGCATGGATATCTCGTGAATGTTCTTCTCGCCCTGCACCGAATCAATCTTTACCGCAAGGCTTGTCGGCTTCAGTTTTCCGCCATGGCACGTTTCGCATGTCCGCGATGTCATGAAGCTTTCCGCCCAGTTGGCGATGTACTCGGATGTCTGGTTGCGGTAATAATCCAGTATAACTTTCTTCACACCGATGAACCTGTGCGTGTAAAACTTTGTTTCCCCCTTCGAGTTTATGTATGAGAACTCTCTTTTTTCCTTCGCACCGTTCAGAATGATATCCATCTGTTCTTCGGAAAATTTTTTCAGCGGTGTATCGAAATCAAATCCCCAAGATTCCAACAATTGCCGTATCACCGAGAACGTCCAGCTGCTTCGGGGTTTGCTGAGCGGTGTTATTCCGCCCTCGTTGATCGTCATATCCTTATCTTGAATGATCAACGCATCATCCAGCTCGCGCCGTGCGCCCAGTCCCAAACACTCCGGGCACCAGCCGTAAGGCGAGTTGAACGAGAACGAGTTCGGTGCCGGCTCATCGAAGCTGATTCCGCAGCCGGGACATGCCAGTTTCTCGCTGAACAGTTTATCCTGCGCCTTCGGGTCATCGGAGTCGTTCACTACCACGATGCCTCCGCCGAAACGCAGCGCGGTCTCGAGCGATTCCGAAAGACGGATTGAAGTTGCTTTCGAGACCAGCAGGCGGTCTACAACAACTTCGATATCATGAATCTTGTAGCGGTCAACCTTCATCTTCGGGACTATCTCCATTATCACCCTGTCAACCCTTACCTTTGTAAAGCCGTCCTTCTCTATCTGCTCGAACAGCTCCCTGTAGTGTCCCTTGCGTCCGTGGACTACGGGCGAGAGAATGTTTATCCGTTTCCCGGTGAGGCTGTCCTTGATGCTTCCGAGCATCTGTTCCACCGACTGCCTCGAAACCGGCTTCCCGCAGTTCGTGCAGTGCTGGACTCCGCACCTGGCGAACAGCAGGCGGAGGTAATCGTATATCTCCGTAACCGTGCCGACGGTCGAGCGGGGATTGTGCGAGATGGTCTTCTGCTCTATCGATATGGAAGGCGAGAGCCCTTCTATCTTATCTACATCGGGACGCTCGATGCCGCCGATGAACTGCCTCGCATAAGCGGAGAGGGTTTCCATGAAGCGGCGCTGTCCTTCGGCGTAAATGGTATCGAATGCGAGCGATGATTTGCCCGAGCCGGATATTCCGGTTATCACGGTGAACTGGTTACGCGGAATCTCAACGTCGATGTTCTTGAGGTTGTGCACCCGCGCGCCCTGAATTACTATTTTGTCAAGAAAACTCAATTAAGAAGTCTCTATTATTTAATATCAAAACCGATTTTTTTATTCGACTTTTTAAAAGTGCCAAATCGGCCCCTTAAACAATTTATTTCCAGTCGAATTTGGAATATAGGAATAACTCTTTGCAGAAAAAATCCATTTAGTGAGTGAGGGAGTCCGAGCCGAAGCATGGTTTGTAAAGTTTATAAGGTTTATAAAGTTTGTAAAGTTGGGATATACTGATGATTTGCAACAAAATGTCATTCCCGCCCTCCTGCGGCGGGTAAACTCCGGCAGCCTGCCCACCGAAGCTTTAGCAGCTTGCCCGACCTTGGGCGGGTAGGTGGGGGATTCCAATTTAGGGGTAAGGGAAGCATTATATTATTGAAAATTATGAATTATATTTAAGCATGGGAATAATAAAAGTAACAACAAAGGGCAGGATTACCATACCCGCAGAAATACGCAAAAAGCTGGGTATTAAACCGGGAATGAAGGTCAAGTTTGTTGAGGGTAAGGGTGTGATTAGGGTGAAACCGCTAAAGTGAAAAGAATATCACAAATTCTTAATTATATCCTTAAGTTGTTTTATTGCTTCAGGACCGAATTGAATTGACTGGCTGATTTTTCCTGGCATCTGCCTATTCTTTGAGCCTACGGTATCAAGCTGTAAATACTTATCACCATTTGAATCACTAAAAACTACATACGTACAATCGGTTCCACTGTGAACTCTAGTGTGTTCTTTTATTATTTTCTCGAGTTTTTTTACTAAAGCCATTTTTATATTGTTATGATTTCCAAGGAATCGGTAAATTTAATTTAATTAATTTGAGTTCACATTCATCCCGTTCCATATTCGTTTTCAACTCACCAGATGGCTTCACGAATCCGAATTCTTTTGCTTTTTCTAATGCTTTTTGTTTACCACCCGAATAAAGCTCTCTAATTATCTCAGATTCTAATCGTGTCAATGTTAATCCATTTAATCTATAATCTTTAAAAGCTTCCCAGGTTATTGGACACCAATTTGCTACGATTTCATTGCCTATGATATTTGCATAGCTTCTTATTTCGATCTGAGCATGAGCATCCATTCTGAGCTCAAGGAAATGCAAAAGGTTATGAAGGTCTATCTTCCAGTATGCTTCTGTATAAGTTGCAAGAGGAAGCTCTTTGCGTGCTTGTTCCCTTGCAATTCCCATTTCCAACCTATGCTGGTAGACGTCTCTTGCAAGTTTGTGAAGCTCTTTTTCCTGATTAGTTAATACTTCTCCAATACTTTTATCTATAAACCCTTCACTTCCCTGCCTGTTTGTTTTTGCCTGAAGTCTCCATGCATCAGATTTTGTAGTTTGAGCAGCATCTATAGCAATTGAATATCTTGTAGAGTATTCATTTACACTTGCTGTTCTGTGTCTTATCCACTGTCTCCAGCAATCCATAGGTACCCGCAAATGCAATTTAATTTCGCACATTTCGAAAGGTGTAGTATGCCGGTGACGCATTAGATATCTTATTAAATCTCTATCTTGTTGAACCTTTTTGGTTCCTTTGCCATATGAAACGCGTGCAGCTTGAACGATGGATTCGTCTGATCCCATTAAATCTACTACACGGATAAAACCATCATTGAGTACTTTAATACTATTAACTGACTCCAACATTTATAAATTAAACAAATAACAATTATTGCCGGGTTCTGAATAACCGTTAATGTTATATTGATTTGCTGTAACATAACATAATTGTACATTCTTATTTTCATATGCAACTAAAGCTGCTCCTAAAGTTGATATTTTATTGTTCATCGGAGCTATCAATGTATTATAATCGTTGTATTTTTCAATCTGATTCTGTATTTCTTTTTTTGCTTGAATAGGATCAATCAGAGATATTTTAAATTGGTCCGATTCAGGATAATTTTTAAGCAATTCCTGATGCCTTTCAGAATTTATATAGTAATGTTGTTTTTGAGTTGATAATTCTTCAGGTCCGAAGGCTAACGATACGACATTTGACTCGTAAGTTTCTATAAGTTTTTTGGTTCTTTCAGATTCAAAACCGAAAAGTATTATTAAATGGTTTTTTTTGGCGGGACTGAAAACGCCTGGATATCCTAGAACTGATCTAATTTCTCCAATTCCTTTACTTAGCCATTTATCTTCAGGTTTTTTTTCATTGATAGAATATTCATCAACATCTAAGTATAAAGCTATTAATTTGTCCTTTTCAGTTAATATAAGTTTCAGAAAATAATACAATATTAGTAGTGTTTCATGTGTGAAAGTTGTTATATCAATTACAAAAGTTTGTGGAAACTGTGATTTGGTCTTATTAAGATATGTGATAAACTCAATTGCGTTGTGAACTGGGTCGTAAGAAAAGAACTCCAAAATATGTTTTTCGGAACGGAACATATTATAAATCTGATTTTTGTTATCCCCATTGTCATTAATATGGTTTTTATTATGGCATAAGAGAATTCTACCAATAGGTATTTTGGAAATCTCTCTGGGAATCAGAAGACACCTTCTTTCGAAACTAGCCGAACAGATAAACACGTCTATCTTATTTAATTTCTCGCTGATTTCTTTTAGCTTAAATCTTTCCATTCAGAGTATATCCTCCGAATCAAATAATTTCATCTGCAAACCATCGAAATCTGATGAGAAGTCACCTTTGGTAAATTTGAATAAGAACTTCCTAAAATCTGTCATAGCAAGTTCTAAGGAGTCGGATGTTAGGTATTTATATCCACTGAAATTATTTGGGTCTAGTCTAAAATACGGTGCTAACATTCTATTTAAAATATATAATTTTGCTCTTCCAGTACCTGCTTTGTCACCCTTAGCAGAAATTTGGAAATAATTGTATATAACACCTAATTTCAAAACTTCTTTTAAAGTTTGACTTGGCTCATCTTCAAATTGAAAGGAAAAAATCCTTCTTTCTTTAGCATCTGACATCAAAATTATTCGAAACATTTTGCCCAAAGATTGAATAAGATTATAAAGTTTTTTGTGATTATTTAATTTTTCTTCAGTTAAATTTTCATCATTTGTGAGTTTATCAAATTCATTATGTAAAAATTTATCAGAATAATCTTTAATTTCCGAATCTTGGATATTATCAGGTATGGCTAAAAATTCCTTGCCCTCATTTATAGTTCTCGTAAACATTTTTGCGGCTAGGTCTAAGAAATTTCGTATAATACCGGATGAAAGATGAACGAGTTGTGTAAAACCTGAATAACTATATGCGTATTTATTGGGTAAGCCTTTCATATAGTCAGGTCTAGAATATCGGTATGCATAATCATATCCATGATCAGCTTTATATTTTTCAGATAATTTCTTAATTTCTGCTTCTTGTTTTTCATTAGCAGGAAAATATTTCTCTGCAGAAATGTCTTTTATCAAGGCAGCTTTCAATCGTTTTTCTACCATTTCTTTTACGTTTGAATAATATCTGTCTTTTTTATCAGAAGTATAAACCTCCGTTAAATCGAGTTCAGAATAATCGTGCGGGGAATCTATTCTTGAGTTACTCGTTGTATAATATGTTTTATATCTTAAGTGTGTACTGGATATTTTATAACAAACATCTGCAGTGCTCCGAAATGAAACCCATGAGTTAAGTATCTTTGTTTGTGTCAAACTCAATTCATCGGCATCGTCAACCATCAAATATATCGGTGCTTTTGGAAGAAACGAAAATTTTCTAATTTCTTTTAAAATTGGAAAGAGAAAATCAAAATATAAACACAGGGGTCCTAGATATGGTATCGGTTTCAATTTATTTGTTAAGTCTCTTACATAATTATGCACAAATTTGCTTTGCATCGTCTCACAAATGATCTTCATTTGCTCAAAAACCGAGTTAGTATTTTGTAATTCAATTTGATCACTTTCTTCTTTTTGCCAACCAGAATTAATTAGTCTTTTAATGAATACATGATTGTAAAAGTTTTTAATTTCCTCCAAGGTATTAGGGAACGAAGAATAGTCTTGTTCTTTTAATGCATTAAATATTACTATGGACAAGTATAATACCATGAAGTGCTCATTCAAAAGATTAGCTCCATGTTTGTCTTCTAGAATTTTTAAATCAGTTACATTTAATGAAGTATCTTTTACAGGTATGTAAACGCCAAAAAACTTGAGTTCATTCAAAGATTTTGAATTCTTGAGTTTTTGACAATCAGGTTTCATTATTCTAAACATCATACTCTTGCCGGAACCTCGAGGCCCAGTGATAAATGTATTACCTTGGTTTAATACATTGTAATAGTCTTTAAAAACATCAACAAATATATCAATAGCAGATTTTGCTTCTATTGAATCAGGAGTCAAATATTCAAAAGGATTTTTTATTTCATTATCCATCATTTTATAATGATTGTTCGGTTGATTTTTCACATAAAATGTGACCAGTCCATTTCAAAAGTTCTGGGCAAAGATTATACATATCATCAATTTTCAATGAATTTAAACCTGTTTCTACCAGATCGAAGTTAGTAGAAAACCACTTTCTATTTCTCAATCTAATCTTAATATTTACTCTGATTCTATCAATGTTAATAAGAGGTCTCATAAATCTCATACAATATAGCCTTTCATAATGAGTTTTTAGTGTTCTTAAATAAATCTCGTCAATTAAATAAGTTTCTGTAGTCTTACCATTGATTACTTTTTTGTATTTGTTACATAATTTGTCTTCATCAACTACAAAATACATATAAACTTCTCTTTCGTTCGCTTTTATAATTACTGAATCTAAAGCGAGTGCGTATTCATGATACAATTTACTAGTGTCAGGTATATTTTTAAATAAAAGATTATATCTATCCGCCCTACTTGAATTTTCTGCTAGTTCATCACTAAACTTTAGTATTGAAGCTAAAAGTTGTGGTCTTATTGGTTGTTCTAATACATGAATTTCGCCACCATCAAGTTTACTAATTTTATCTTTTCCTCCATGCGAACTGGCAATCTCGTAAATATAATCCCATTCTATTCTATCTGGTCCTGCAAAGTTAGGGCTTAGTTCATCATTAATCTGTTTCATTACCAATGTTGAATTTATTTCATGTCCATTTCTTCCTAAAATATTTCCCACATCATGAATTTGAATAGCCATTAGCAAAATATACGTTTCATAATCGTTGAGCTTTCTTGTAGTCGCTTCAAGTAGCTTTGATGCTCTTTTTATAACCATTTTCACGTGTTCAGGTCCATGATCTGTTAAGTATCCATCTCCATTTAACATCGCTCCGGAATTTACGTATGGTAGTACCCATTTTTTTAAATAATCTGCAATACTCTTGTATTTAGTTGGATAGTCAAATTGATAAGGAAAATCTCTAAAATCTGCTATTGCAATAAACTTTTCATCCAAATCTTTATACGATTCCATAATCTATCAAACTATTTTTTTATTACTGATTTAAACACTACTCTTGAGAGAGAAGGTGGTACTGCATTTCCGACCTGTTGTTGTTGACTTCCTAAATTTCCCTGAAACACGAACCAATCCGGAAATGACTGAAGTCTTGCTGCTTCTCTCACTGATAAACCTCTGGTTTGTGTAGGATGGATGAGCATATTTTTTCTAAAATTCCCAATTACAATAGAAGGTTCGTTCTCTTTTAATCTGTGGTATATACCACTGTGGCAATTTAATTTGTTTGCATAATTTTTCATCAAACTTGCTGGTATATTTTTCCAGTTGCCGCCCTGCGGTATATATTTGTATCTTTCAATAACGGTTTTATTATTGTATGAGATCAAATTATTTGTGGTCTGTTTCAGTTTACCCCTCAATTTTCTAGAGTAAAATGAATCGGCATCGGATTTATAAGGCATTCTATTAACCATTGCTCCATTTCTTAATATAGGTAAATCATGTATTGCATCTTTAACTGTTACCCTTGATATACCATTGGTTGATATGTTTATCTTAATACCATGCAATGAAGCAATAATAAATACTCTCTGTCTTTTTTGCGGTACACCAAAATCAACTGCATCTAAAACATGCGGTGATGTTGTATAGCCTAATTTATTCAAATCTGCTAAAGTTTTATCATAGAACAAACCATTTTGCGTAGTCATAAATCCTTTTACGTTTTCAAATATGACCCAATCCGGCATGAGCATTTTTATCACTCTTATAAATTCAGAATACAACCAATTCTCGGGATTCTTTTTTGTTCTTGTCTTTTGATTTGAGGTTGAAAACCCCTGGCAAGGAGGCCCTCCGAATACAATTAACTGTTCTTTATTCTTTTTGATAGGCAGCTCTTTTACTTTTCTTATGTCATCGTTGATTAATTTTACTTCGGGGTTATTATGTGAATAGGTCATAGCAGAATATTTATCACATTCTACAGCATATTTCACTTTGATACCGGCTTGTTTAGCACCCAAGGTCATTCCTCCGGCACCGCAAAATAGGTCAATACCAATCATTGAGTTAATTAAAATAATTACCTAAATTTAACACGTAAATACTTAATAATGAAGTATATTATATATGGATAACTTGTCGCATTCGGATAGACGCAAAAATATGCAAAATATACGCTCTACGAATACTTTAATGGAACTTAGTGTTCGTTCAGCACTTCATAAAAAAGGGTTGCGTTTTAGAAAATACTCAAAATATTTAGTAGGTAAACCTGACATAGTTTTTTCCAAACCAAAGGTAGTGGTCTTTCTTGATTCATGCTTTTGGCATAAATGCAGATATCATTTTATAGAGCCAAAATCGAACCGTAAATATTGGATTCCAAAACTGAATAGGAATAAGGAGCGAGCAAAAGAAGTGAATAAATTGCTGCGTAATGATGGGTGGATAGTTCTTAGATTCTGGGAGCATCAGGTGAAAAATGATTTAGACGTAGTTATTTCTAAGATTTATAAAGAAGTTAAAAAGAGGAAATAACCATTCTCTCCACGAAATAACATGCCACCCCTTGCCCCCTCGGAGAGGGGGAATGAAGTGTGAACTTAAATCCAGCCTATCCTGTTGTATTTCATGGTATCTAGATTAGCTATCCCATCTGTCGATTTCTCTTTGTATATTTACGAAATAATTTTTCAAATCTTTAAAAAATATATATATAAATATGAATTTTTTATTAGATCTGCACCCTTTGATTTCTTTTCCTATTGTGTGCATAGTTTGCGTGGTCATTACCGTATACAGCCTTAAGTTCGTCAGGAAACGGTTCCATGAGGAACAGCTCAGGGAGAACCACGAGGTCGCGGGCATTGTTTTTAATGCCTTCGGACTGGTATTTGCGGTGCTGGTGGCGTTTGTTGTATTTGCCACATGGACATCATACGACAGCTCCAAGCAGAGCGTGGAGATGGAAGCGGAAAAGCTTTCGGATCTCTACCTCGATGCGGACGCATTTCCCGATTCGATGAAGAAGGAAATTCGTGTTGCAATAACGGAATATACCAGAGCGGTCGTGGAACAGGAGTGGCCTGTCATGGCAGAAGGAGGAAGGATGCCGCAGGCTGTAATAGAAGCTTTGCGGAGAATATGGAATGTATTCCTGAACGTGGATGTAAAGTCCCTGCCCAATACTCACATATACGATGAGTCCCTGAAGCAGTTGAATTCGATGTCCGAAAACAGGCGGTCGAGGTGGTTCGCCAGCAGGGCATCCATGCCGGGCGTAATATGGCTTGTGCTGATAGCGGGAGGGGCGATATCGGTTGTGTACACATTCTTCTTCGGTATAAAGCGGGCCGGGGCGCATTACCTGATGACGGGCGTGCTGACGGTGATAAATGCAATGGTGCTGTTCCTTATTTTTATACTCAACCACCCGTTCAGCGGTTATAACGCTATCTCGAGCGATCCGTTAAGGAGTGTGCTGTTTATGTTCCAGAGGATGCTGGGGCATTAGGGTTCATCAAGTTAATAAGGTTCGTAAGGTTTATAAAGTTCGTAAAGTTTGTAAGGTTTATAAGGTTCATAAAGTAGGATAGTGGACAGAAGGCAGAAGTGATTGTCATTCCCACGAAAGTGGGAATCCGATTAACAAATGAGTAAACTTGGATTCCTGCTGGAGTTAACCCGGCTTAGGCGGGCTGGAATGACAAAGAAAACAAATCACTAATGGATACTGATACATTAATGCGGTTCAGAAGTTAACTTCATCAAAAATCTGCAATTAGCGGGAGCTAATTTTCCGCATTCAGAGTTTTAATATGTGTGAATCTTGACACTAATTTAAAAAAATTTTATTTATATTTAATCAGTTAGTACGTTTAAGATATTGTCAAATTAATTCCGAAAGGAAAACGCTCATGAAAACACTCAGTGAACTCATAAAGAACAAACCGGTCCATGTTGTTAATAAGGATCAGACCGTACTGGAAGCCGTCAGAGACATGGTCAGGTATAATGTCGGCGCGGTTCCGGTCGTGGACGGGGACAGGCTGGCAGGAATATTTTCAGAAAGAGACCTGATGGTCCGGTGTGTAGCGGGAGGGTTCGATCTAAGTAAAACAAAGGTGGAAGATGTCATGACGAAAGAACTGATAGTAACGAATATCAATGACAGCTATGAAGAATGTCTCATCATCATGAAAAAAAAGGGGATACGCCATCTGCCCGTTATAGAAGACGATCGCCTGGCGGGAGTGGTTTCATTGCGGGACCTGATGCAGATAGATGTTGAAGAAAAGGAACAAAAAATCGATGTACTGCATTCTTATATACATTACAACCCTAAAGGAAATAAATAACAGAAAGAGTGAATTTAATGCGCGAAAATGAGCTTCCAAAGACCATTGGTGAACTCAAGCAAAAGCAATATAAGGTTCTATCGGTCAAAGATGAGATAAGAAAAAATCTCATCTGCAAATTACAAAAGAGAGAAGAGATCTTTCCCGGTATCGTAGGTTACGAAAAAACCGTAATACCGGCAATCTCCAATGCAATACTCGCGAAGCATGATATAATACTGCTCGGTCTAAGGGGACAGGCGAAAACAAAGATAGCTAGGATGCTGATCACTTTGCTGGATGACTTTACACCCGTTATAAAAGGATCCGAGATAAATGATAATCCTTACAGACCGGTATCGAAGTTCGCTGTGGACATGGTCAAGGAGCACGGGGACGATACCGAGCTTGAATGGATAACGCCTGACAGAAGATACGGCGAGAAACTTGCCACTCCCGATGTGACTATCGCAGACCTGATAGGCGATATCGATCCCATCAAAGCGGCAACGCAGAGGCTGTATTATTCGCATGAAGGCGCGATACACTTCGGCATCATACCGAGAACGAACCGCGGGATATTCGTTATCAATGAGCTTCCCGATCTTCAGCCAAGGATACAGGTCGGCCTGCTGAACATCATGCAGGAGAAGGACATACAGATAAGGGGATTCAACATCAGGATACCGCTGGATATGTTCATAGTATTCACCGCTAACCCGGAGGATTATACGAACAGGGGGAACATCATCACGCCGCTCAAGGACAGGATAGATTCGCAGATACTTACGCATTATCCGAAGACCATCGATGAAGGCATCAGGATAACGGAATCGGAAAGCTGGGTGAACAGGAATTCCGGCGCGAAGGTTGTTATACCGTTCTATCTGAAGGAGATAGTGGAGATAATCGCGCATGAAGCAAGGAGCAGCGAATTCGTTGAACAGAAATCCGGTGTGAGCGCAAGGATGCCGATATCGGTGATGGAAAACCTCATCAGCAATGCCGAGAGAAGGTCTATTATTAATAAAGAGGATGTTATATTCCCAAGGATAACCGACCTGCAGTCTGTGCTGCCGGGAATGACGGGAAAGATTGAGCTTGTTTTCGAAGGCGAGCAGGAAGGGACGGTAAAAGTGAGCAGGGCACTGATAGGAAAAAGCATAAAACAGGTGTTCAGGAAATATTTTCCCGACCCGCTGCAGCGAAGAAGCAGAAAAGAAGAAACAGCCGGACCGGGCAATGAAATATACGGGGAGATACTGAAATGGTTCGGCGAGGGAAATATGGTGGAGCTCTCGGATGAGATGACCTTCAGGGATTATTTCGCCACGCTGAGGAAAGTGAAAGGACTCGAGAACATCACAAAGAAATATGTGAAGACCATAGAGAACGATTACGAGCTGGCAACTATGATGGAATTTGTTCTTGACGGATTGCACAATAATTCCAAAATTGCGAAGGACGAAGCGGATGATACGGTTTCGTACAAGGATATGCTCGGAAGCATGCTCAGGGAATCAGCCCCCCGGGACGATGCGCGGCGAAGTTCATATGATTATGAACAGGACTGGAATTATTAAAATGCATTAAATTTTATTTATGCCCAAGCCGGAAGAATTATTAGAACCTACTGATATCGATATAGGAGCGGAGGGTTTTTCGCTCATCCTCTTCAATGATTCGTTCCATGATTTTGACGAAGTGACCTCACAGGTTATGAAAGCAACCGGCTATTCATACGATAGGTCGGAAGAGATCACTATGGAAGCGCACCAGAAGGGACGCGCTTTAGTCCTTTCGGGTGAGCTGGATAAATGCCTTAAGGCGCAATCGGTGCTCGAGGAGATCAGTTTGAGAACCTCGATAGAAGTGAACGTGTAAAGAATATAATATTTCACTCCGCAATTTATAACACATCTTTGGAAAAATCCCAATATCAATATTATGAGCTGAAATGGTTCGAGGTGCTGAACGGATACGCCTCGGGAATATTTCCGATGGGAGAAGATGACAGTTCTATCAGCTGGTATGAAACAAGTCCCAGAGCCATTCTGCCCATCGAGCTTCCTACGAGCAGCCTCCACATCACCCGTTCACTGCACCAGGTCCTGAAAAAAAATGTTTTTGAACTCCGTATCGATACTGCCTTTACACGTGTTGTCAGGTACTGCGCCGACAGGGAGAGCACATGGATAAACGGGCTCATCATTAAAGCGTACACTGAGCTATTCCGGAGGGGCTATGCCCACAGCGTTGAGAGCTGGCAGGACGGGAAGCTGGCAGGCGGTTTGTACGGTGTTGCTTACCGGGGCGCATTTTTCGGCGAATCCATGTTTCACCTGAAAAGCGATGCGTCAAAAACTGCTGTGGTGAAGCTGTACGAGATACTGAAGAAGAACCGTTATATACTGCTGGATATCCAGATGATGACACCGCATTTCAAACAGCTCGGTGCCGTGGAGATATCAAAAAAAGATTACCTTAGGATACTTGACAGGGCTTTGATAGCCGAAAGGAAATTCGAGTATTAATGCTTCCGTGATTCCGACTCTTCTATCTTTTTAATTTTATCCAGCCGCCTCACATATCTCTCTTTACCCAGAAACTTTGCGTTCAGGAACGTATTGATTATGTCTATTGCAAGTGAAGGACCTACGATACCGCTCCCGAGGCAGAGGACGTTCATATCATCGTCTTCCACGCCCTGGTGCGCCGAAAAATTATCGTGGCATGCAGCCGCGCGGATACCTTTGTATTTGCTTGCGGCAACTGACGCCCCTACACCGCTCCCGCAAATCAGAACTCCTTTTTCGCATTGCCCGGACAGGATGGGCTTGACCAGTGCCGAGGCAATGTCGGGATAATCAACCATCTCGTCGGAATTGGTTCCGACATCGATCACATCGTATTCTTTGGAAAGCAGTTCCTTCATTTTTTCTTTTAGCCGGAAACCGCGGTGGTCTGCACCGATAACAATTTTCTTCATAATAATAAAATAATTACAGCAAATTAATTAAACGGGCTGTAAGTATCAATTTAGAAAAGAAATACCACAGATTATATGTTGTTGGTGACAACACCAACAAGGGGGAATTTTAATTTTTACTATTAATTTTTAACTTTCAATTTTAAATTTTTAACTTCCTACCCCCCCTATTACTTAAGTAATGACAAGTAATAAAACAAATCAGAATCGCCATTTTTTGATTAGTTAATTAGTGACTACTTAATAGTGTTAAGGTGTCATTCCCGCCTGTCTGTGCCGGGTAAACTCCAGCGGGAATCCAGTTTAGAACCCCTCTCGGCTTCCCGCTTGAGGCGGGCTGGCTGCCGTTTCTCCCCTTTCCCGCCTTCGGACGGGCAGGCTGCTAAGGGGAGAAAACTGAATCCTTTATTATTCATTTATAATTTTTCTAGGGACTCCAACGAAGTATCTGTTTTTTCAAGGTTTATTAAAGAGATACCCCCCGGGTAACTTAAGTTATCCCCCTATCGAAAAAACATTGAATACATTCACGAAACGCCACTTTTTGAAAATTTAAGTTAGGGTAACTTAGTTACCCCGAACCCCAATGTCATTCCTGCAGCCCGCCCGCCTCAAGCGGGAAGGCAGGAATCCAATTAAGAACCCCTCTGAATCTCCCCTTTCCCGCCTTCGGACGGGCTGGCTGTAAAGGGGAGACAAGTAAAACTTCAATTACAAATATACTAAATTAATCTGCAAAAATCAAGGCAATAATTTATCATAACTGCGATAGTCAGGGGTAAGTTTGTCTGTCCGAAGGACTCCATTGGAGAACCGCTGATTTAAATGATTTAAACGATTACACTGCTTAATCCGCGAAATCTTTAGAATAAGGGTCACGTCAAAGTAACTCCGGACACGACCTGAAAGAAGTTAAATTCAGCTCCGTAGGAGCGAAATGTCTATAGTAAAGATTAAAATCGTATCATAAGCCCCGTATGGGCGAAATAATCATATCATACATCTTAATTATTTCGCTCCTATGGAGCTTAAGAATGAAGTGTGTAAACATAAGCTATAGATATTACGCTCATATGGAGCTTTGGAATTTGTTAATTGTATCCCCGTTGTAAAAATATGCATTTGAAGATTAATTAGAAAAAAAAATAGTTCTTTTTGTTGTTGGTGACAACACCAACAACGGGGAAATAAAATTCCAACTTTGCCCAGCCTGCGGAACGGGCAGTCGGGAATGACAACTAAATTTTATTTTAATAACACCCCCGCTTTAAGGCGGGATTTCTGCTAAAGTAACAAGTTACTTTAGCATCAACATCTTCTTCGTCCCTATCACATTTCCATCCACCGTCATCCTGTAGAAATACACTCCCGATGAACAGAACTTGCCCATGAAGTCCACCTCATACTCACCGGCACTTTGTTTCCCGTCAACCAGTCTCTGCACTTCCCTGCCGAGTATATCATATGCGATTATTCTCACATATCCCGCTGACTTCAAGCTGTATGGTATCACCGTGCGCGGATTGAATGGATTGGGGTAGTTTTGTTTTAAAACAAAATCCTTTGGTACATCTTTGCTATGCTGAACTATGCCTGTGTACCATGTCGTATCACCTCCCGTAACAGTATGAATACCTGTACTTGAAGATCTATA
>JBEKSX010000049.1:0-22982 GCA_049516635.1 Ignavibacteria bacterium
TTTTAATTCGAACCTTGTCAGGGGCAGATTCGAAAAAGGACTGCTGACAACGAGGGAATTTCTCCGACTTGCTGTAAAAAAGCTGGGCAACCGGCTGACCCAGAAACAATTAGTCCCGATCTTTCAGGATATGTTCGAAGAAAATCCCGATATGAAAGCATTTCTTAAAAAGCTGGTGAAGAATAATAAATATAATTTGATCATGCTGTCAAATACTAATCCTATCCATTATAATTACGGCAAGAAACATTTTCAGTATATCTATCTTATTAAGAAACGCGCGTTATCGTATAAACTGAAGCTTACTAAACCTGATAATCGTATTTATGTTAAGGTCTTTAAAAGATATCACATTAAACCTGACGAAACGCTATTTATAGATGATAAGCAGATCAACTGCGCTGCGGCAGAACTATGCGGTATGAAAACGATCCATTTCATTGATTATGAATCTTTTATTAAACAATTTAAAATGATTACAGCAAATAAAGAAAACTGAAAATAATAGTCATCCTGACCCCGAGTAATCGGGGGAAGGATCTCTTTTCATTAATGCAACGAGATTCTTCACTCATTTCATGAGTTCAGAATGACATACGTACTTCGTTTTACGAACTTTATAAACCTTATAAACTTTATAAACCAATATGGCAGTATCACCGAAAGAACTAAAAATAGGAACTAAAGCAATCGATTTCAACCTGAAGGGAGTGGATGGAAAATACTATTCACTCGATACTTTCAAAAATAAAAAGGTCCTTTGCATAATTTTTATGTGTAACCATTGCCCTTATGTAATAGCGGTACAGGAAAGGATCAATCAGATCGCTAGAGATTATGCAGGCAGGTCATTTGCGCTGGTTGCGATCAACCCGAACGATGACGTTGCATATCCTGAGGATTCATTCGAAAATATGAAGAAAAGGGCGAATGAGATCGGATATGTTTTCACTTACCTGCGTGATGAAACCCAGGAAATCGCAAAGGCTTACGATGCAGCCTGCACGCCTGATGTTTATGTATATGATAAGGACCGTATATTGAGATACCGCGGACGGATCGACGATAACTGGAAGGATGAAACGAATGTCACGCGGAAAGAGTTAAGATTAGCGATCGATAAAGTGCTGGAAGATAAAGAGATAGATTTTGAAATGATCCCGACTATCGGTTGCAGTATTAAGTGGAAATAAATGCGTTGAAATAGCGGGCATAATTGATTATTTTTATAGATTAGTTTAGAAAGTGGTATTTTTATATAATGTTTAAATTTGTAACAAAATTATTCCCGTCCAAGCACGAAAAGGATGTTAAGGAATTAGTGCCCTATATCGACCAGATAAATGCATTTTATGATGAATTCCAGAAGCTTTCGGATGAGGAATTAATTCAGAAAACACAGCAGTTTAAAGAAAAAATAAAGACCGAAACACAGGAACTCGAAAATAATATCAGTGAACTCAACGATAAATTAAAAACCGATATTACACATTCCGAGAGGCAGGATATTTATGCACAGCTGAACGACCTGGATAAAGAGCTTCAGGATCTGACGGAAGCCATCCTACTTGAAATACTCCCCGAAGTTTTTGCTATAGTAAAGGATACCTGCCGCAGGCTGGTCGGGAAAGAATGGCTGGCTGCCGGGCAGAGGGTCCGCTGGGACATGATACCTTTCGATGTTCAGCTTATCGGCGGTATCGTACAGCACCAGGGTAAGATCTCCGAGATGGCAACAGGTGAGGGAAAAACACTGGTTGCAACTCTCCCTATATTTCTTAATGCGTTAACAGGCAAAGGCGTACATCTAATCACGGTGAATGATTACCTTGCAACCCGTGACAGCGAATGGATGGGCGAGATCTACAAATTCCACGGCTTGACTGTCGGATGCATAGTTAACGATATGGATAACGATAAACGCCGTGCCGCTTATAATTGTGATATTACTTACGGTACTAATAATGAATTCGGTTTTGATTACCTGCGTGATAATATGGTTGTGGATAAGGACTATATGGTCCAACGGGGGCATAACTACGCTATAGTTGACGAGGTCGATTCGGTATTGATAGATGAAGCAAGAACTCCTCTTATCATTTCAGGACCCGTTGAATTAAGTGAGCACAAATTTGATTCGATGAACCCGAGGGTGAAACGAATAGTTGATGCCCAGAAAAATCTTATTGCAAAGATAGTCGGGGAAGCGGAAGTTATTATAGATAAAGGTGAGAATGCATCGAAAGATGAGGTTGATTATGCCGGAGTGTGCCTGCTGAGAGCAAACAGGGGATTCCCGAAGAACAAGAAACTGATGAAGCTTTTCTCGGAGCCTTCCAACAAAACCCTCATGCAGCAAACGGAGATAGAGTACCTCCGGGATAATTCCAGCAGGATGCATGAGATAGACGATGAGCTGTATTTTGCCATAGACGAGAAGAATCATACAATAGACCTGACCGATAAAGGACGGGATTATCTTACAGCTTCTAATGAAGGCAAAGATTTCTTCATACTTCCCGATGTCGGAACTGAGGTCCACAAAATAGAAAATGATGACTCGCTTACACCTGAAGAAAAGCAGAAGAAAAAAGATGCTCTTGCTGAGTTATATTCACTGCGAAGCGATAGCCTTCATACGATCCAGCAGCTTCTGAGAGCATACTCGCTGTACGAAAAGGACGTTGAGTATGTTATTCAGGATAATAAAGTACTCATCGTAGATGAGTTTACAGGAAGGGTGCTCCCCGGCAGGAGATATTCCGAGGGGCTTCATCAAGCTATCGAAGCGAAGGAGGGTGTCCATGTGGAAAAGGATACACAGACACTTGCAACAATTACACTGCAGAATTACTTCCGTCTTTATAAGAAGCTTGCAGGAATGACAGGCACCGCTGAAACGGAAGCAGGTGAGTTCCTTGATATATACAAGCTTGATGTGGTTGTTATTCCCACCAATATGCCCTGCATCCGTGACGATATGAATGATCTTATCTACAAGACTAAACGTGAAAAGTATAACGCTGTTATCACTGAGCTGGAGGAATTACATAAGATAGGGAGACCTGTACTGGTGGGCACAACTTCGGTTGATGTTTCGGAAACCATATCCAGAATGCTCAAGAGGAAGGGAATTCCTCATGAAGTACTGAATGCGAAACAGCACCAGAGGGAAGCGCAGATTATACAAAATGCGGGATTAAAAAGCGCTATAACCATCGCAACCAATATGGCGGGACGCGGTACGGATATTAAGCTGGGTCCCGGAATAGCGGATCTCGGCGGGCTGCACATTGTCGGCACCGAACGCCACGAAGCAAGGCGAATAGACCGCCAGCTGCGCGGACGCGCGGGGAGGCAGGGGGACCCCGGCTCATCAAAGTTCTTCCTCTCTCTTGAAGATGACCTTATGAGGCTCTTCGGAAGCGAGAGGATCTCACGGGTTATGGAACAACTTGGGATAAAAGAAGGCGAAGCTATCCAGCACCGCATGATCACTAACTCTGTGGAACGCGCCCAGAAGAAAGTGGAAGAGAACAATTTCGGCATCAGAAAACGTCTTCTTGAGTACGATGATGTGATGAACCAGCAGCGTGAGGTTGTTTATGACAGGAGACGCCAGGCATTGACAGGTGAACGCCTGAAAGACGAAATATTCGAGATGGCGAAACTAAGAATTGAGAAAATTGTAGAAAAGCATTTCGATGATGTGGATATTGCCGGTTTGATAGATGAAGTGCAGAGGACTTTTCTCGTTCTGATGGTCATCACGCCCGAGCAGTTTCAGGCATGGGGTGAGAAGGGGCTAGTGGACGAGATATTGAAGTCCGTTGAAGAAGCCTATAAGCGTAAAGAAGAAAAATACGGTACCGAGCTTATTTCACAGATAGAAAGATTTGCCATGCTTACCGTTATCGATGATAAATGGAAAGAGCATCTGCGTGAGATGGATGACCTCAAAGAGGGGATAAATTTCCGCGCCTATGGACAGAAAGACCCGTTGATAGAATATAAAAAGGACGGGTTCGAGATGTTCGTAGCAATGCTCGAGGAAATAGGCAATGAAGTAATAAACTTCGTATTTAAATTTACAACACGCGAAGAACAGCAGGCTCCGCAGAGAGCGAGGAGACCGTTACCCTCCCAGCAGAGAATGCAGACCATTCATGCATCTGCTACGGGGGCAGGCTTCCATGTAACTCCCGAAAAAGCTCAAACTCTTGAGGATCAGCCCGGTGATAATACAAAGAAAATTCCCATTAAGGTCGGGCCCAAGATAGGCAGGAACGACCCGTGTCCCTGCGGCTCAGGCAAGAAATACAAGAACTGCCACGGAAAGTGACACGAACGTGTCATTCCCGCAGCTTGCCCGTCCTCTGGCGGGAAGGCGGGAATCCATTTATTGTTATGTCGGGAGAGGAACTCTTGACACAACTGATAAGCGGTTCCTGTAATTTCCACTTGATTCACGAACTTTTTTAATTATATTGTTTTCCGTTCCCCCACCAATTAGGAAGCATTGTATTTTTTAACATTAAGATTTTTAAAAATATGAAAGCTTTCATAACCATATTTACATTATTATTTCTTTTCGATATCTCATTTTCCCAGCAGGGCTGGTTTGTACAACCCGGCGGCACGGGAAATTATTTATACTGGGCTTGTTTTGTAGGTCCAAATACCGGCTGGGTAGTGGGTCAGGCGAGCACTGTCCTTAAAACCACAAATTCCGGTTCAAACTGGGTAGCCCAGAATCCCTCCGCACCGAGATTTTTATACTCTGTATTCTTTATAACCGAAAGTACCGGCTGGACCGTCGGGCAAAGCGGCGCGATATTTAAAACTGTTAACGGCGGAAATAACTGGACAGCCCAGACGAGCGGATTTCCCGCGGAATACCTCTATTCTGTCTTCTTTACGGATGTCAACAGCGGTTACATCGTCGGAAGCAGCGGATTGATACTAAAGACCACTGACGGCGGCTCAAACTGGACACAGCAGACAAGCGGTGTTACAAATACATTAAGCTGTGTTTACTTTCCTCCTTCATCTACTTCGATGATTGGGTTTGCATCCGGAGGAACCGGACAGAGCGGAACCATACTAAAAACAAATAATGCAGGGCAAAACTGGACGGTGCAGACTGTTGGTACTAATTGGTTTTTCGGTATATATTTTGGCAACTCGATGACCGGGTGGACGGTCGGATTTAACGGTGTTATTTATAAAACTACTGACGGCGGAAGTAACTGGACATCGCGGATAAGCAATACTACTAACCGGCTGGTGGCAGTGAGTTTTCCCGATAATAATACTGGGTATGCTGTCGGGTACAGCGGGACGATCGTAAAATCCACAAACGGCGGAGAAAACTGGTTCTTACAATCAAGCCCTACGACGAATAATTTATGGGGAGTTTGCTTCACTGACGTGAACACAGGATGGGCTGCGGGCTGGTCCGGGACTATACTGCATACAACTAATGGCGGTGTTACATTCATCAGGAAGATAAGCACCGAAATACCAGCTTCATATAGACTGTACCAGAATTACCCTAATCCGTTCAATCCTTCAACAATGATCAAATTTGAAATACCATTGTCCCCCCTTAGCAGCCTGCCCGCCTCTGAGCGGGAAAGGGGGGTAGGGGGGTTCACGAAACTGATCATCTACGACCTCCTTGGCCGTGAAGTTACAACTCTTGTTAATGAACAGTTAACTCCCGGGAAATATGAAGTTCTCTGGTCCCCCGAAAGCGAAGGATCAGTATACCCATCTGGAGTATATTTTTATAAATTAAGTTCTGATAATTTTTCGGTATCAAAGAAAATGATCCTTGTTAAATGAGAATTTTCTTCGGGGGGATATTTAATGAAAATCAGTTATAATAATAGTGTTGTCTTTTTCTTACGAAGAGATGAACAGAAAATTAAACATTTTTTTACATTTTATTAATAATCTTGAAACAAGTTTAGATTAATTTTGTTTAAATTTATAACAATACGAATCAATCACAGAAAGGAGGGGGAAAATGTTGGATCTGGATGAAATCGTAGGGAAGGAAATCTTCGGGATCTCGGATGAGGAAGAATACCGCTACCCGGCTTTAATGCAGCTCATCCCTGAAGATAATTTCGACGATGAAGACGATGAGGATGACGATGATGATTTAGAGGATGAAGAGCTTGATGAAAATATTCGTGACGATGATGAAGAGATCATACACGATGATGATGATGATGATGATGACGAAGAGGACGCAGGGCTCTCGAAAGAATATTTTTGATGTCGAAGGGAATGCATCTGCTCAGAGTGAGAAGGTGCATAAATCTCTGTGTTTCTGTCATTCCTGCGAAAGCAGGAATCCGGAGTTACTATTTTGAGTCGGATTCCCACTTACGTGGGAATGACAGTTTCACATTTCCGGTTCTTATGTGAAAATTATTTGCGCTCCGGCAGATTTTTCATAAAACTGCCCGACCGAGATTATGTCTTCCACTTGTTTGCAGAAATCCTCTTTTTTAAGGTGAAACATATCCACGCTGGCTTTACACGCATAGAAATCGCGTTTCGGCTTTATTACATCTTTCTTCGAGTAGATCTCGAAAGGGATGAATAAAAATCCGGGCTGGTAGTAATGGTTCTCGTTTTGGTCAACTATCGTTATCTGCCATTCATTCTTATCCAGCACTCCGTTCAATTTATTTAGCATCACGGTGCCGCCGGTTCCGGCACCCAAAATTACAAGTTTTCTCATTATATGCTTAAGTTATCGATAAAAGTTATAATAATCGTGCAAAATAACATATCGGTTTCATTAAAGAAATGAGGGAAATAGGGTGTGCTTAACGTAATACGACTTTCAGTCGTCCTACAAGTTTAGCATGTTAGGAGAGGGTCTGCTAATGCAGACCCGACACCAGATATAGAAATGTAATTGATTCAGTATCAAAACCTCCCTCCCTTCGGGTTTCCCCCCTTTAATTAAAGGGGGGATTAAGGGGGGTTCAGAAATTAATGGAAATTAAAAATTGGGCATTGTTTGTATTCTTTAAAATCCGTTTTTCAGATATTTTTTATCCCCTGCTTTTCACAGTGTATAATAATTATTGCCTTGAATTATGCAGATTGATGTAGTATATTTGTATTTGCTAATTCAAAATGCGAATAGGTTTTTTGACATTTTGTCATAACTTGATACGCCGAAAAGGTAACTAAGTTACCCTAACTTAAATTTTCAAAAAGTGGCATCTCGTGAATGTTTTTTATGTTTTTTCGATAGGGGGGTAACTTAAGTTACCCGGGAGGTACCCTTGGGAAGTTTAAAGTTAAAAATTGAAAATTCAAAATTAAATCAGCAAAATTCAATAACACTCGTCTCCCCCTTGATAAGGGGGAGTACCGTCAAAGACGGGGTAGGGGTTGAAGCATTACTAAGTAGTCACTACTTAACTAGCCAAAAAATGGCGATTCTGAGTGGTCTTACTACTTGAGACTACTTCAAGTAGTGCCTGCCTGCCGAAGCTTCGGCGCAGGCAGGGGGGGTGTATCCTGTTTTTAAATCTTGTAAAAACATCGATCTGATTTTTAATAAGTAACATTGACATTTTGTCAAAGTTTGTCTCGTTCGTACTTTCCCCTTGTTGGTGTTGTCACCAACAAGAATAATTGCTGTTGGTCACAAGACCAACAGCGGGGAAACATGAACTGGCAGTACGGTGTATATTGAACATTGAAAATTGAAAAATTAATAATTGATTATTGTTCAATATCCTTCGTCGTCCGATGTTATTTTAACTTTTCCTCTGAAGGAATAAAATAGGTAAACAAAATAAATAATTGCTAAGATCAATCCGATGAACCACCAGTATGTACCGACTCTTAACCCGTATTCTCCTGCAGAAGCGTTGTAAATTGTCAGGCTGTATTCGGGATTAGTGGATGAAGGAAGAACGTTCGGATATGCACCGAATGCTGTGCTCACGAGCATGAATATAATGAAAATACACGAAGAAACAAAAGCCCATCCATCACGCTGTATGAACCTGAAAATAATCATTCCGAGCATTCCGAGTAAGCCAAGGACAGGGAATATATATCCCCATGCATGGATGGAATAGTTAGCCCACACCTGCGGCTTTATGGCGGTCACGGAAATTATTGCCGCTATCGATGAGGCAAGGACTAGCCAGTTGAATATTCCTGAGATTTTTCTCGCACGAATTTGAAGCTCACCTTCGGTTTTCATTGCGATGAAATTTCCGCCGTGGGCAGTTAGTGTGAATAGACCAACGAGTCCCATCAGAACGGTGAATGTATCAAGAATTCCTGCATTCGGAACTACGGTAAAGGTTGTCCATAAAGGCTCGTAGAAATATCCTTCTTGATCTAAAGGAACACCGCGGATAACGTTGCCAAGAGCAGCCCCGAAGAAAATAGCAAGGAGTATACTTGATATTGAAAATATTACATCCCAGAATTGTTTCCAGAGCGGGCTATCGATATGTTTCCTCAGCTCGATGCCGATCCCCCGTCCGATAAGGAGCCACAATACTATTATCAGCGGCATGTAGAATCCGCTGAAGCTGGAGGCATACGCTTTCGGAAATGCGAAGAAGAGAATTCCTCCTCCGGCTAGGAGCCATACTTCATTGCCGTCCCACACGGGACCTATTGCGTTCAGGACTGTTCGTCTTTCAGTATCGTTCTTTGCCGAAAACAGATGTATAATACCGGCTCCGATGTCAAAGCCATCTAAGACAACGTATATTCCGATCATTAACGTTAATGCTATGAACCAGAATGTTTCCATTTTATGTTAATATAATTTAAAATTTTTTATTATTGATTTTACAATAAAAATAATATTACTTTTATTTATTCACCGGTACAGGTCCATGGTTAATCTCTTTTATTACAAGAAATAGGAAAAGTAATCCCAGTAGCAGGTACAATCCTAAGAATCCCAAAAGTGTAAACGATCCTGTCCCTGCTGATACTCGATGTGACACACCCTGTGCAGTCCGCAGTAAGCCGTAAATGAGCCAGGGCTGTCTCCCGAGTTCTGCTGTCATCCACCCGGCAGTATTTGCGATATAGGGAAAAGGAAAGCTCAGCAGCAGAAGCCAGAGGAACCATCGTGCGGTTGAAAGTTTTTTCATCCAGAGAAGAATTATTCCTATCACCATTATAGCTATGAATATTGTCCCGAGCCCGACCATAATGTGATAGCTGTAATACAATAGCGGAACATTATCCGGCCAGTTTTCGCGGGGGTAGGATGTCAGCCCTTTTACTTCAGCATTCCACCAGTTGTATGTGAGAAAGCTGAGCATTTTCGGAACTTCGACGGGATTGTCTATCAACAGTTTATCCATATCCGGCTGACCAATAATGACCAGAGATGCACCTTCCTGCGTATGGAATAAGCCTTCCATAGCGGCGAGGGCTGTTGGCTGGTATTTTGCCAGGTTCTTACCCTGTCCGTCTCCGCTCGGGAAGACCTGCAGGATAGTGAAGATAATTCCGGCAATTACGCCGGTCTTAACGAACAGTTTTCCGTATTCTTCATCTCTCTTAGCGAGCATATAATATGCGCCTATGGAAGCCATTACAAAGGCAGCTGTTATGACAGCGCCGCTCATATTATGGACGTATTCCCAGAATACCCATGGATTTGTCAGCAAGTCCCAGAAATTCAAAAGCTGGAAAGTACCGTCCGGTGCTGTGAATGAACCTGCCGGATATTGCATCCATGCATTGGTGGCGATAATGAAAAAGCCGGATAACCATGCACCGATAAATACCAATAAAGCAGAAATGAGGTGGGCGGTTTGTCCTATCTTCTTTTCAGCGAAAAGGAAGAGACCAAGGAAGCTGGATTCGAGAAAGAATGCGAACATTCCCTCCATTGCGAGAGTTTGTCCGATGACACCTCCTGCGAATGCCGAAAATTGCGCCCAGTTGGTTCCGAACTGGAACTCCATCGGTATTCCGGTAACAACACCCATGACGAAATTGAGGGCAAAAATTTTTCCCCAGAACTTAGCGCTGTTATTATAACGTTCGTCCTTCTTTCGTACCGCCTGAATTTTAAGTATGACGATGAGCAGTGCCAAGCCCATGGTTAATTGAGGAAAGAGGTAGTGGAACATCACCGTAAAGCTGAATTGGAGTCTGTGTATTGTTAATGCATCCATGTTGTTTAGATAAATTAATGAGAAGTACTAACTTAAAATATAAATAATAAAAATTAAAAAAAATAATAATTGGAAGAGGTGAATTGGTCTGTTATCCCGCACCCGATGCGGGATCCGGGTTACCGATAATCCATATTATAAACTGCTGGGACAGGTTTTACAATTATTTCATTTTGTTAGAAATAGTTAGTTCGTCCACTAGAATATTGCTATCCGTTTTTTGTACGCATTACAATGCAATCATGTCAAATCTGACCGAATAAAATTAATGCAAAAATTTTTACCCTTTATTTATACCTGAATAACACAGATAGGATTATTTTTTACCTTGATTATTTCATATTATTGTATTATTTTAGTATCAACAAAATAATACGTTCTTTGACATATTTCGTCTGCTGTTATACCTTTTTTTCGATATTTCACAACATATCATTACTAAGTAGTCATTACTTAAACGCTCTAAAAGTTGCGATTCTGAACAACGTGATTACTTGAGATTACTTCAAGTAGTAGGGGTATGGGTATTTACTCAACTACTTGTAATTCCATAGTTTTAGCTAAATTCAATGAAATTGAGCTCTTTTTGGTGTTTTTAAAAAAACAAGGAAAAAAAAGTTGAGTGAAATTTAATATAATTTTTATACATCTTAGAGGATACAATGTAGATGAATACCCCGAAATGACATACCACAGACAGGAAACTGAATTCTCTTGCGGACCTGCATCCATCAGGAATGCTTTGCTTTCTATGGGCTATAAAGTATCGGAAAGAAAAATTAGAAAGCTTGCCGGTTCTGATAAGAATAACGGAACGAGCGAAAAAAAACTTTTGAAGGCATTGCGTGTACTGGATTTCAAGTATAAAGAATTCTATAATAAATCCGAATCCGCTTTCAAACAGAGAGTAATATACAACCTGAAAAAAAATAACAGGCTGGTTATTCTCACGGATAATGAAGACCACTGGATAAGTGTTGTAGGTTATGAGTATAAACATCTGAGCGTAATAGATCCGGAAGTAAGACGCGTTAAAAAACAATTGACTCCGAAAGAACTATCAATGTGGTGCCGTAACTTCAACAAGACCAAAAAGGATACGTACTATTACGGTATAATAATAATCCATCCTGACGGTCAGCAGCACGAGAAATAAAAAAAGGAACACTCAATTTAGCATTCCTTAAATAATTCAGAGTTGTAATTTATATAATTTCTTTAAACTCTACACTCGACTCGCTCGATACACTCCATGCACTTTTATTATGCCGCCTTTTCCTCCTTTGCGGTGGGATAACTTTCGGGATACAATAAGCATTTCACAAAGTGTGTAGTCTGGTTCAGCGGGACCAGGTTAGGTCTGATGTGTTCGCACTGGCCTTTGATGATCTTCGGGCAGCGCGGATGGAAATAGCATCCCGTAGGCACATTTGCAGGTGAAGGAACATCTCCCGTCAATATTATTCTCTTTCTCTGGTGTTTAGGATCTGGTATCGGAACGGCTGAGAGCAATGCTTCGGAATACGGATGCTTTGTATGTGCATACAGTTCATCACAATCTGCTATCTCTACTATCTGTCCAAGATACATAACGCTTACCCGGTCACTGATATGTTCGACAACAGAGAGGTCATGCGAAATGAACAGATACGTCAGGTTCATTTCCTTCTGCAGGTCCTGAAGCAGATTGATTATCTGGGATTGAATAGAAACGTCGAGAGCGGATACCGGTTCATCACAGACGATGAACTTTGGTTCTACGGATAAGGCTCTAGCAACACCAATTCTCTGTCTCTGTCCTCCGGAAAATTCATGCGGGTATCTTCTGGCGTGCAACTTAGAAAGTC
The DNA here is from genome assembly GCA_049516635.1 of Ignavibacteria bacterium. GTDB lineage: Bacteria > Bacteroidota > Ignavibacteria > Tepidaquicellales > OLB5 > JBEKSX01. The sequence goes on from JBEKSX010000049.1 coordinate 12,047, forward strand.
CTACTTTTTCCAGAAGCTCATAAACTTTCTTCTCTGCAGCTTCACCTTCGGCTATTTTATGGAATTTCAGTATTTCCGATATCATCCCGCCGACGGTCATCCTTGGGTTCAGAGACGAATACGGGTCCTGGAAAATGATCTGCATCTCTTTCCTGATCGACTTCAGCTCGCTCTGGCCCATAGCCGTAATATCTTTCCCCTCGAAGAATACTCTTCCTCCGGTGGGTTCTATCAGCCTGAGCAAAGCTCTTCCGATGGTGGTTTTTCCGCATCCGGATTCACCTACCAGACCGAGCGTCTCGCCTCTGTTAATGGTGAAAGATACGTCATCGACAGCTTTCACATAACCGATCGTTTTCGAGAATATACCTTTTTTTATAGGAAAATATTTTTTCAGATTTTGAACTTCAAGAAGGACTTCAGACATTGGTTAAAATAATATTAAATATTATAGCTAAGAACAAATATATGTTTTACTGCGTAAATATTCAATGAATTTGAAGAAAAGCAATAAAATTTAAATATAATTAGAGTGGCAGGTATTATCAGACCAGGATTTTGCCTAGTGCGGCGAGGGCGGCAGTTTCGCTCCTGAGTTTCCTTTTTCCGAGATTCAGTATCTTGAACCCGTTATTTGATGCAGTTTGAAGTTCATCGAGGGTAAATCCTCCTTCAGGTCCGATGAACAAAGATATGGTTTGACTCAGCAGATTTATTTCCGGTAATTTCAGGAAATCAGGATTATCACGTTCATCTGCGAGTATTTTTAAATCGGTATTTTGTGCATTTCCAATCGCGTCTATAAAATTCACAGGGTGCTGTATTTTAGGGAGATAGCAACGCTGGGACTGTTTCATCGCCGAAAGAGCTATGGATTGCCAGCGTGAACATCTGTCACGTTCTTTGATAATAACGTTTTCGGTTATGATAGGAATTATCTCAAATACACCCAGCTCAACGGATTTTTCGATAACGAACTCGAAACGAGACGGGTTCTTAAGCAGGCTCTGGTATAATGTGATCTTGATTGCGGATTCATTTAAATTGAAATATTTCTCAATGATACGGCAATTGATGTTGTCATCCGATATATCTTCGATTATGGATCTGTACAGATTTCTTTCGCCGTCTGTAACAAATATTTCTTCACCCGTACCTTTCTTGAGCACTTTCAGGAGATGCTTTGAATCATCTCCAGTGATGAGCAGGGTTTCACTCTGAATGTTCTTTTTATCTGTGAAGTAGTATTCCAAAGCTTCAAATTAAAATTTTGCGCTGGTTCCGATAATAAATGTTCCGACCGACGGTTGATTTATGCGGAATGCCCAGTCCAACCGAAAAACATAGCCGAAAGGAAGAACGAAATTCAAACCTATTCCGGCACCGCGCATGAATTTAATATCGTATATTCTGTCATCCTTGTTCCAAACAGCTCCGAGATCATACAAAATAGTGAAATACAGACCATGCTTGAGCTGAAATTTATTGATGATCGGAATTTTCCCGATCACAGGAAGCTCGGATGCGCTTATATACCTCGGCTGTAAAATAGGTATTCTCAATTCATTATAAAATGAAAATACATTGTCACCTTCATATCCGAATCCGTTCCAGCCCCTGACATAATTATCTCCATAGCCCAGATACTCGTGCTGATAAATGGGCACGACTGCACCTGCGGCGATGCTGGTAAATATACGTGATGCAATCGTTACATAATACTCTTTGGTGATATCTACTGGTATGAAGCTTCTGGTCTCTAGAGAATATCTTCCGAAATTGATTACTTTATCAGCATAGCCATAACGGAGATAATTGGTCTTTAAGAAGAATCCTTTTGTTGCATACTCCCTTATATCCCTTGAATCGAACTGTATTCCGGGTCCGAATATAAGATATTTATCCACTCCCGTCGGGGAGACGGTACGATCCGACGCATATTCAGAGACACGGGAATGGGTGTAGCCTATCTCAGCGAATACGGAGAAGCTCCTTGATAAAAATTTACCAGCCGTAAGAGAAGCGCTGTATTGATTGTAAGCGAAATTTCCAGTGTCATTCCTTGACCAGGTACTCGACCCGTTAAGTCTGCCGATTGCTAAAAGGCTCTGGTTCTGTGTCTGTGAATATCCTCCCCTTATAGATGCAAAGAGATGAAGATCCTTTCCTATCCACGGCATATTATAAGATATACTTATAGCCGGATTATAAAGCACCCTGAAGAACAACGATATATTCTCATTCATTCCTCGAAAATTATCCCACCTCAACCGGGCTCCTATCCATATTTTGGACCACTGTCCTTCATCCAATCCCCATTCGGGGAACGGGAAAATATACCACCGCTCCTGCACGTCAACGTTCAAAATAATATGATTCTGGGATGTCGGAATGGGGAGGATTTCTACTTTTGTAAAAAGTCCGAGATTATATATCCTTTGAACGTCATTCTTATATTTACTTAAAGTGAACAGCTCGTTTTTTTTCAGGCTCATTTCCCGCAGGATCACTTCATCTTTTGTAACCTTTGTTCCGGATATTACAATTTCTTGTACTATCAATTTCAGCGAGTCGATCAGGTAGGGATTTTTCCGGATAAGCCGGACCAAAGAATCCTGCGTTCCGGTTTTTATAAGGAGAGAGTCAGTTACAGCGGAAATATTTATTGAATCGGGTTTATGTTTTCCGGTTTTGATAAACTGAAAAGCTGGATTTTCGGAGGATTTGTTCGATGAACTATCTTCCTGTGAAAATGCAGTAATCACAGCAAACAAAAGTGCCAAAAATAAAATAAGATGTTTCAACTCGCTAAAGCAGGTTAATTTATCTGGTTAAGAATTTTTTTTAAATCGAGCGCATCCTTGTAATTATTGTTCGCAGTGAGAGCAATTTCAAGATACCGGTTCGCATCTTTATATCTTCCGATCGAAGCAAGATACCTGGCGGAATTTGTGAGCATACCTCCGTATGCATACATCAATGTACCGTGGTAATAATCACGCATATCGACCGGTGTAAATTTAATATCACGAAGCACATAATCCTTCATGGCACCATTGCTGTCGAGGGATTTTTTATCTACGAGTTCGAACAACAGCCCCACCGGGATACGTGCATAATCGGGAGCGTAAGGCTCATTTTTATTTTGTTCGATCTCCCAGGTAGAATAGAATTTTCTATCCGGGTTATTCTTTACAAAGCTGGTGATCATGTCTGAATAAGCCTGAGAAATGGTCTGCTGGTCGTAAGGCATGCCGTGTTCGAATTTATACAATTCAGCTATGAATTTTTCTATTTCTTTTTTAGAATTATGGTAAATTTCAGGATAATTATGTTCGATGTATTTATAATACCATGACCTTCGCATCAGTTCTTTATCCAGAACCACAATATCTGTACGGATATGTTTAACAAACTGGTAATACCAGCTTGGCGAAACCCAGAAATCCCATTGTGTGGAGAGCACGATACCGTTGGGTTCTACGCAATTAAAGATATTCATGGTGTATTCCTCGACGTAGTAATTTTTACTTTCGTCATTTACCTCGTAATTTGAGTACAACGGAATGAGGCATATTGCTATTAAAACAGAACTATAAGCTAACTGGTTCGTACGTGATGTAACAAAATGTTTCAGCAGCTCGAAAATGAAAAGTGCCCCGAAACCGATCCATATCACCATGGTTATGTAAGCAAGCAGAAAATACGAATAAATATCGAAAATATCATAATTTACCGCATAGTAGATACACGAAAAGAAGGTGAGCAGAGTGAAATAATAGATCTTTAGGTTAAACCTGGAAAGTTTATACAATCCGGGTATTGCAAGGAGGACCAAACCTGGTCCGAATTCCACCCAAGTCGATATCCGGAAAAATTCAAATTGTCTTTGTACCGTATCTGTTCCTGCGGAGAGCATGAGGTAAGTAAAAACAGCAAGGAAGATGAAGAAAATGAAGTGTATGTTCCTGTTCAGGGTCCTTTGTTTAACCAAACCGTATGCAGATAACGCGATGGTTGTTCCTAACAGTAGAAGAAATGCCGGCACCGAACCCTGTCCGCTGAATATCCAGACATTGAATTGTTTGGCAGTAAAGTGCCAGATAAAACGCTCTAGATTATGCGGATCACCCCATATAAAAATGGGATTCATGCTGTCCCTGACAGGGAGATAAACATAAACTGAGAAACCTAATAAGAAGAACAGTATCATGCCGCCAAGAAGCTTAAGAACGTTTTTTCTTTTATAGTTTTGATAAAGAAAAAGCGTGAGACAAGCCGGGGCGAGCAGGATCGTTGTCAGGTGATTTGTAAAAGAAAGACCGAGAACATAAGCGAAGATCATGTAGTAGCCGTTTCTCCCGGAAACCCTTTCAGCTGTTTCGGCTCTCTTTTCATCAAACAATATGGCTCTGAGGAAAAGAAGTATTAAAGTGATGATCAAAAAAATATGCAGGGGATAAACCTTTCCCGATCTGACAACGCTCCAAAAAGTTCGTGCAAATGCCAGCATCAGACATGAGAATAGCAGCAGCCCGTAGAATATGATATTCGAAATAGGAACGGATCCGGATTGAGATTTATGTACACTACTTTTTTTGGGGGATGAAGTGGTATCACTTGATACAACAAGGTCTTCAGAAAGAAAAATGAAACGCATCAGGTACAAAAATACGAAAACAGCAAGGGGGCACAAAAATGCATTCATCAGGTTGAGCTTATATACTTCACTGAAAGGAAGCGGGGAAATGGTAAACAGATGTCCGATAAGAGTAAATAAGGGATAACCCGTCGGGTGAGCGATACCGAGTGTTGTACAGACAGCGGCTAATTCACCGCTGTCAATGAACCAAACCGTAGGAGCAAGCGTCTTTATGTATAGAATGACGGCTATAATAAAAACGATCAATCCTAAACAGGCATAAATATTCTTCTTATTCATTACATGCTAAAGAATTAATCCTCACCTTAAACGGAATGGTTTCTGCCGTGCAGTTGAAAGTTTTTTTATCTTTAATATGATATTTTCTAAAAGCTTTTTACGAATTTAATTGATGCTCTGATTTCATCTTCAGTAAGCTTACCTTTCCATGAAGGCATGTCATCACCGTCCGGATCATCCGATTTTATTCCGCCCGTAATGGCTTTGTAAAGCTCTTTATCGGTCTTCTGTTTGAATTTTGCGCTTGTGAAATCAGGTGCATTCTCGGATTTTCCTCTTCCGTCTTTACTATGGCACTTAGCACATTTTTTCGCATAGATGGGGGCAAAGTCTATATCCGATGTTTCCTTGTTTTCGATAGTATCTTTTTTTTGTTTAGTTTCGGCGATCTTCTTCAATTCCTCTTTTTGGGGCTCTTCTTTCTTCTGAGTTTCTTCCTTTTTCTTTTCCGGTTCTTTAGTTTGTTCAGTAGTTTGAGTTTGCTGCTGCGTCTGCTGTTGTACAGGCGGCTGAGTTACCTGCTGTTGGTTTTGCACGGGCTGCTGTATAGTCTGGAGTGCTTCTTCTTTTTTACTGCACGAAACTACTAAAAATGCAGGCAGTAGAATCAGGATGAGTTTTTTTATCATAAATATTTCTATTATTTATTTAATATTTAATAAAATTACCATTTGAATGGTTAATATTCAATGAATAATATAAATCTATAAAATGCATTAAATGTTTCATTGTTAATGAATTTTGAATATAAAAATAAATATATTACTTTAGATTTGTATTTTTATAATATAGAAAAAAGTGTAAATTACACTATAGATCTTTACTTACTTATATAAAACGCAGGGGATATGGTTGAGAATAAAATCCAAAAAATGACCGATGAAGAAGCTTCATGCACATTCCGGGAAATGTCTGAATGCTTCTTTCGGGAATTAGAAAAGAATGCTGAACTCTACACTGAGTGCGTTCATCTGTACGGTGAAATGCCTTTCATAAAGCGTGTAATTAAAGAGCTGAACCCTAAAAACGCTCTTGAATTATACCATACGGTCAATCCCGATAACGAAGAAATTGCCAAAGGCATGATGAACCTTATCGGTACAGTGCTAGAAATCATGAGAGATTAGCATAAAGCCTTTATTCTTATTATTACTTATTATTGGGGAGCAGGATTGTTTCCCAAACAATCCTTTTTTTACAATTGGTTCGCTCGGGGAGCGAACCCTGCATACCGGCTTATTATTAATGTAAACGAAATTCTTTTGTCCGGCATCTAAATAGGAAAAGCTGGGTAATAAGCCTGTAAGAAAACAATGGGTATTCTTATCATTGTAGTTTATTGCTGAAATGAATATTTTAAAAACTTAATAATTACTAATATGTTTAAATTATCAATTTTCTTAAAACTCTCAATCGTTTTGGTTATGATGGTATCAACAACACATTTTTTTGCAGGTGATGACCTGAAGCTCCTGATGGATAAAACATTGCAGACCGAACAGGGGAAGCTTCTGGACCTCAATACTGCTGTCGGTGATGTTAAGGTCACCGTTTGGGACAGAAGTGAAGCAGGCGTAAAGATCTACGGAAATGATGAAGCTGAACAGAGTTTGGTCTTCACAGCGGATAATTTTGTAAATGGCATCAAAGTAGACGGTACGAAGAATGGAAATAAAAAGTTAAAAGATGTTCAGGTAAGGATGGAAGTAACCCTGCCTGTTTCCTACAGTATGAAGCTCAATACGGGAGGCGGGGAGATAACCGTTACTGGTTCGAACGGTTCTGTCAATTTCAATACTGCAGGCGGGAACGTTAAGATCGATAAAACGAACGGAGATATTGACGGTTCGACAGCAGGCGGAAATGTGATAGTAAACGATACAAAAGGTAAGGTTAGAATATCAACCGCAGGAGGTAATGTTGCTGTATCGGGATTTGAAGGCAATGTCGATATATCGACTGCAGGTGGTAATATTGCTCTGCTGGGTTCTAACGGGTCAGTTTCCGCTTCCACAGCAGGGGGAAATATAGCACTAGATTACTTTGGCGAGAATATGGGAATAGACCTGAGCACGGCAGCAGGGAAGATAAAAGTAGATCTTCCACCGGATTTCAACGCTGATGCAGATGTATCTACTTTAGTCGGAAAGATCAATTGTGATTTTGCTTCGGCTGATAATGGAAAGCTTTTTTCTAATCTCAAAGCAAAATTCAACAGCGGAGGGAAGCTTTTTAAGTGCTCTACAGCTGCAGGTGATATTACTATTAGCAAAAAGTAATTTACACAAATAATACAGCATCTTCGGATAGTTTCTCAATGTATCTTACCGAAACTTGAAGGGTGTTCAGTAGAACGCCTTTCCAGTCTATTCACTATATATCTGATTGTCAGCACGTTACCATTTATCTTTCCCGGCGCCTCAATTTCTCTTAAATCGTGACTTTTATCATTGTATTAACTGCAATGATTAGCTATTTTTAAGTTTTAATTTTTAAAATTTATCATTTTTTGATATATTTGACGTCTTAAGAAAGTAATGTACAAAGAGTTACCTGATAAACTGAATTTAGCTGAACTCGATAAGGAGATACTTAAGTACTGGAAAGAGAACAAGATATTCGAAAAAAGTATTTCTACCCGTGAAGGAGGGAAGCACTTTGCTTTCTACGAAGGTCCCCCGACAGCGAACGGGCAGCCGGGTATCCATCACGTAATTTCCCGTGCTATCAAGGATTTAGTTTGCAGATACAAGACTTTGAGCGGATACCAGGTTTACCGCAAAGCAGGATGGGATACTCAGGGACTTCCTGTAGAGATAGAGGTTGAAAAATCCCTGGGCATTAAATCTAAAGATGATATTGAAAAATTAGGCGTAGAGAAGTTTAATCAGGCGTGCAAAGAATCTGTTTTCAAGTACTTAAAAGAGTGGGAAATGTTCACTGAACGTATGGGTTACTGGGTAAATATGGATGATGCTTACATTACTTTTACTAACGATTATATCGAGTCGGTCTGGTGGTCACTTAAGAAATTTTTCGACGCAGGGTTAATATACAGAGGTTATAAGATACAGGCATACTGTCCGAGATGTGAAACACCTCTTTCAACGCATGAAGTAGCTCAGGGTTATGAAGAAGTAAAAGACCCTTCGGTATACGTTACTTTCAAAATTAAACCCACCGATAAAAGCAAAGCACTCGGAATCGACGATTATGAATTTCTGGTGTGGACGACTACACCCTGGACATTAATATCAAACGTTGCTCTTGCTGTGCATCCCGATATCGACTATGTAAAATTAAAATTTAAGGATATTGATGCGAAGGTCATTCTTGCAAAAGAAAGATTATCCGTCATTAAACAGGATTACGAATTACTCGGTGAGATAAAGGGGAAAGAACTTGAGTATGTGGAATATGAACAGTTACTTCCTTACGCTAAGGTCAAAGATAAAAAAGCTTTTTATGTTGCGCTTGGCGACTTCGTTACCACGGAAGACGGTTCAGGGATAGTCCATATAGCACCCGCATTCGGTGAAGATGACTACCAGCTCTCACTTAAATACGATCTTCCCGTTGTTCAGCCGGTGGATAAGAGCGGTAAGTTCACTGAAGAGATAACACCCTATGCACACAAGTTTGTGAAGGACGCTGATGAGGAGATAATTGCACAGCTCCGTTCTGAAGGTAAACTCTACAGGAAAGAAAAATATGCGCACTCATACCCTCATTGCTGGAGATGCCACACACCGCTTTTATATTATGCAAGAGAGAGCTGGTATATCAAAACATCATCTTATAAAGATAAGATGATAGAATTAAACAAGCAGATAAACTGGTATCCTCCGGAGACGGGAAGCGGAAGGTTCGGCAACTGGCTTGAAGAGAACCGTGACTGGGCATTATCGCGTGACAGGTACTGGGGGACACCGCTTCCTATCTGGGGATGTGATTGTAAAGATTGTGATTGTCCCTATACTGCAATAGGTTCTATTGAGGAGCTTAAAACACGTTCTATCAATTTCCGTGAAGTTTATCCGGAAGATAAAGACATCGACCTGCACAAACCGATGATAGATAAGATAAAGATAAAGTGTGATAAATGCGGATGTGAAATGAACAGAGTAGCGGAAGTCATTGACACATGGTACGATTCCGGTTCGATGCCGTTTGCCCAGCATCATTACCCGTTTGAGAATACAGAACGGTTTAAGAGGAATTATCCCGCAGATTTTATTGCGGAGGCGGTTGACCAGACACGAGGCTGGTTCTATTCATTGCACGCTATAGGAACGTTCCTGTTCAACAAAATGGCTTATAAGAACCTGATAGTAAACGACCTGATACTGGATAAAACCGGGCAAAAGATGTCGAAACATGTTGGGAATATGGTGGATCCGTTCTATATAATGGATACTTACGGAGCGGATGTCCTCAGGTGGTATATCATTAACTCGTCACCTCCATGGCGTCCTAAGATGTTCAACGAGGATGACCTTGTAGAAGCGCGGAATAAGTTCTTCGATACTCTCATAAATACGTACAGGTTCTTTGCCCTGTATTCGAACTTGCTGGGGATAACAACGGAGTCATTGACGAAAAGCAGGGTGCCGTACACTAAGCGGACAGAGATCGACAGGTGGATAATTTCCGCCATGAACACGCTGAAAAAGGATTATTACCAGCTGATGGAATCTTATGATATAACAAAAGCCACCCGTATAATATATGATTTCACTATAGATGATCTTTCCAACTGGTATGTAAGACGCAACAGGAAACGTTTCCGCAATCCGGCAGACGAAAACGATAAGCTCTCTGCTTACGAGACATTGTACGAAGTTCTGGTTGACCTTGTGAAGCTTCTAGCGCCTGTAGCACCGTTCCTGAGCGAGGAATTATATAGAAACCTTACCGGAGGGGAATCGGTGCACCTGTCATTGTTCGGAGAGGTCAGAGAGAATGAAATAGATCCGGTCCTCGAGAGCGAGATGGAAACCGCACAGCATATAGTGTACCTTGTGCGAACAATGCGGGTGAAGTTCAATCTGAAGACTCGCCAGCCGTTAAGGCAGATATTGATACCTGCAATGAATGATGAACTTAAGCATCGTATCGAAAGGATGAAAAACATTATATTGCAGGAAGTTAACGTGAAAGAGCTTAATTTTGTGGGTGAAGAGAGCGGAATTATAAGCAAAAAAGCAAAACCGAACTTCAAGCTTCTCGGACCCAAATACGGCAAAGATATGAAAGCTATAGCGGAAGCTATTAAGAATTTTGACCATAAGATGATAACACGAATTGAAAAAGAAGGCAAAGTAAAGATCAATATCTCCGGAGCGGATTTCGAAATAGGTAAAGAAGATATGGAAGTTCAAACGGAAAATATCGAAGGGTGGATAGTAGAGAGCTTCGATAATCTTACCGTAGCGCTGGATACGAAACTTGATGGGCAGCTTGTGGATGAAGGTCTTGCCCGTGAATTTATTAACCGTGTACAGAACATGAGGAAAGGGCAATTGCTCGGTGTGAACGATAAGATTGCAATTAAATGCGTGTGCGAAGGTGATCTGTATGAAGCATTGCTCAAACAAAAAAAATATATTGAAGATGAGACGATGTCTGCCCGGCTTGAGCTGTCGAAAGACGGTGAAATTGCCGGCAGCGAAGAATTAAATATTAACGGGAGAACCTGCAAACTATCTATTGAAAAACTTTAACTAACTTAAACAACACTAACATGGCTGTGAAGAAACTAAAAGCTAAAAAAACAGCAAAAGCATCGGCTGCAAAGAAAAGAACACTCAGAAACATAAAAACCCTTAAAGCTGTTGCAAAGAGGAAGAATGGCGTAAAGGTGAAGACGAAAAAGGGTGTAAAGATTCAAAGAGCAAGAAAAATTAAGAACGTCAGGATAAAGAAAACATATCTCAGCCCGAAGGAACTGAATTACTTTAAAGAGCTGATCGTAATGCAAAAGAATGAGATACT
>JBEKSX010000050.1:0-23528 GCA_049516635.1 Ignavibacteria bacterium
TGTTACAGAGGTCCAGGTACGACCTGTATCTTCCGAAACCATAAATGTTGCACCTCCCATGATAGCCGAATTGCCGCCAAAGGAGAGTATTTCGTAACTGTTCACCTCGGGCGTTGTTGAATACCACGTCCAGTTAGTTCCATCATTAAATGAATAGTATATCCTTGTGTTGTTTGTACCGAACCATATCCTTGAACCCGCATAACAAATTGAGTTATTCCATCCGGCTTCCGTGCCTGCCTGGGCTAGATACATGCCTGATGAATCCCAGTTTGTCCCGTAATTTGTAGTCTTCCATAAAGACCATCTTGCTCCGACAGGATCACCTACCATTATACCTTGATTTGGAAATGACTGCTTGAAAGCAATAGCATCTATAAAGCCGCCCGTCTGAGTAAATATCTGAACCCAATTTGCACCACCGTTAGTTGTTTTCCACACCCATGTATTCGAACCGGTATATCCGGCAACAAGAGCGTTATTCAGATCTATACCCCATATATTGATAAGTGATACAGTGTTAGGTATTCCGTTTCCGCTTACGTTTTGCCAGTTCACGCCACTATTTGTAGTTCTCAAAACAGTACCGCTGTAGCCGCATATCCACACATTGTAGTTATCACAGGCTGAAACAGAAGTAAGCTGGACAGCCACACCAGAATTTTGTTCACCCCACCACTGCTGTGCCGAACTATTCTTAAGAAGAATAAAAATGAGTAGTAAAGATAGTATTGAATATTTCATAAAATTATCCCCCAGGTAATTTTAATTATTAAATAGAACTCATTTTGAGCTTACAAAATGAGTGATACTCTAAGACACGACAAAGATATAATTTAAGGTATAAAATGCAAGTAAATAAATCAGATATAAAAGTTCGCAGGTGATGAGATATTATTTTTTTTCGATAAAGCCTAAAATCAAGCAATTTTCAACAATTTAGTAATTTTCTATACAAAATTATGTATTGCAATAGCTAGTTTAAAGAAATACTTTTCATGTCTATGGGGAGCCTTGATTCTTTTTAAAAACAACTTTCAAAAAAGTGGAGGAGATAATCAAAATGAAAAGTTTTACATTCTTTCTCCGGTTTTTCTTCATCTTCTTATTTATCAATCTTTATAATCTTGTTTCAGCACAAACCGATGAATACGGTTCAATGAATTCAAACCGCATCTTGAGCGGGCTGGGTCTTGCGGCAAGCTATGTCAATGTACCTTACCAGTCAGCCTTTGAACAAAATGATGACGGTACACTGGAAGCGTGGATATACCCTACCGCTACCGGCGGAAATCCGAAAACGATCATTTCGAAAGGTTCAAATCCTACAGGTGCATCATTTATGTGGACGCTTTCTCCGACCGACGGGAAGATGGCGTTCAGGATCGGAGTAACAGATTTCCTGAATACCGCAGGAACTGCTCCGCCGTTAAATCAATGGTCGCATGTAGCAGTTACATGGTCGGGCGGACCGGTATTCACCGTAAGGTTTTACCTAAATGGAGCTCTTAACGGTACTGCTATTACTCAAACAGCAAACTGGAGTATAAACACCGATGCTGTGAGGATAGGAGGCAGCCAGGCATTTGTAAGCTACTTCTTTCAGGGCGATATGGATGAAGTAAGGTACTGGAGCAATGAAAGAACCGGAACACAGATAACCAACAATCGTTACGTAGGTATCGGTGACGGAACCAATTGTAATTCGGGAACTGCACTAACAAGCGCGGCAAATTACAATGGTCTGATGTCATCGTGGACTTTCAATTCGAATGTTCAGGCTTATGATAATATCAGCGGATATAACGGTACCTACATGGGCAGTGCGTATTCTGCCGCTCAAGCTTATGGGATACCTATTCCCTATAACTTCGCTTTGAAACTACCCGGCGGGAGTACTGACAACGTAAGGATTCCCTCCAACTCCGTTTTTAATATGCCGATACACGGGACGATCGAGTTGTGGTTCAAACCGATCTCATTAAACACAGAACAGGTGCTTGTATGCAAAGGTGCAGCTACAACTACAATATCATTTATACTTGGTGTAGCAGCGTCAACCGGTAAGCTCTATTTTGGAACCGGAACCGGGCTGGCATTAAATTCTACAGGAGCAGGTTTAACCCTCAACCAGTGGAATCACATAGCTGTAACATGGAATGCGAATGGCGGAAATTTTGAAATTAGGTTTTATAAGAACGGAAAACAAAACGGCCAGATGTCCACTATACTGGTTAATTTCCCGTTTAGTTCAGATCCTATATGGGTAGGGAATTCACAGCCTTATAACCTGCCGGCATCGGGATGGATCGATGAACTTAGAATATGGAGCACTGCGCAATCTGAAAGCGAGATAAGAAATAATATGTTTGCATCCTGCAGGGGAATGAGTTTATCAAACCTTTCTGGAGCGTGGAACTTTGACGGTAACTTATTAAACTTTTCTTCGACGAGCGGTATCAATGCTACATTTAATAACGGAGCTACAAATAATTGCAGGTTCAGCGGGTTTTTAAACGATACATTAACCGGTCCTTTTGCCATGACCTTAAATTCCCACAGCACTACAATAAACAGGACAGGTACTCCGTGTCCTTTCCCGGGCGGATTTTATATAAATTCACCATTTATCACTATACCAGATAATAACCCCACAGGCATTACCGATTCTATCACTGTCGGCGGCACTAACCAGACTGTAATCAGTGTTGAAGTATTCCTCTCTATACAGCATTCGTATGTCGGTGATCTGACCATATCACTTATGGCTCCTAATGGCCAGTCAAGAAATCTTCTTACGAGGAACGGAGGGAACGGCTGTAATGTGTTATCATTTTTCAATGATAATTTTACTTATTATCCATCTTCCACATTTTATTTACCGCCCTGGGGTTTCCTTATTCCTATTCAAACTTTCGGGAATTTCGGCGGTTCGGCCAGTGTTGGTACATGGAAACTAAAATGTGTAGATGGAACGGGGGGTGATATCGGTGTATTATGCGGATGGGGAATTAGGATTAACAACCTGGTCGGAATTAACCGGGAAAACGGTAATGTTCCTCATAAATTCTCACTATATCAGAATTATCCTAATCCGTTCAATCCATCAACAACCATTAAATTCGATATTCCATCGAATCCGGGAAACAATACGATTAATGTGAAACTGGAATTATTCGATATATTAGGCCGTGAGGTGGCGGTGATGATTAACGATGAATTACAGCCTGGAACATACACTATCAACTGGGATGCATCCAAATATTCGAGCGGGCAGTATTTTTACAGGCTCACTGCAGGAAGTTTTACTGAAACAAGAAAGATGATGATATTGAAGTAATGTCATTTCCATAATTATGAAAGAGGGGTTCGTAATATGCGAACCCCTTTTTATATATAGTACATGATATCAGCTATAGATCGTATGTATCATAAGTCCAGCTCCATATAAAGAGCACCCTCTATGGGATTATACCTGTATGGTTCTATTTCGATAAAACCGAGGGATCTATACAATTTGATTGCTTCCTTCATAATAGGAATAGTATCCAGTCTCATTTTTTTGTAACCGATAAATTTCGCCTCCGAAATGAGGACTTCCGTTAATGTCCTGCCTAATCCATAATTGCGGTACTCATGTTTTACATAGAGCCGTTTCATTTCACATATTCCTGTATCCAGCTTTCTTAAAGCGATACATCCTGCAATGCCTGTTCTAATTTCAGCAAGCATCAGTCTCCCGTCGGGTGGAGAATATTCCCCGGGCAGAGATTCAAGCTCTTTATCAAACCCTTGGAAACACAGGTCAAAGTTCAAAGAGCTTGCATATTTCAGAAATAGTTCTCTTGCCGATTCAATGAGTTCTTTAGTATTTGCCTGGTATACTTTAATCAAGATATATCTCTATTTAATTTAGAAGTAAATTTAATTAACTTTACGGACTATGAAAATAGCAAAAGAATTCAGCTGGGAAATGGGACACAGGCTCCCGTTTCATGAGGGATTATGCAGAAATATTCACGGTCATTCGTATAAAATGGTCGTGGAGCTTATAGGTGAAGTTAATAAAAGCGGGATGATAATTGATTTCTATGATCTGGGAAAAGTCATTAAACCGATAATAGAAAATTATGACCATTCTTTTTTATGCTGGGAAAATGACAAACCTTTGAGAGAATTTCTTGAAAAATATGATATGAAGAGGGTAATTGTTTCATACCAGGCAACTGTGGAAAATATCTGCAATGATCTTATACAGGTAATTTATAAAGGATTAAAAAAACTTGAGGGTTATAATTTCGAAAGATTAATTGTTAAAATTTTTGAGACACCGAACTCATTTGCCGAAAGCAGTATTGATTTCTAATTTTTAAAGTATGAAGAACGGTCTACTAAAGGTAAACGAGATTTTTTACTCAATTCAGGGAGAGTCTACTCTGGCAGGTAAACCATGCGTTTTTATCAGGCTTACCTACTGTAATCTACGGTGCACCTACTGCGATACTGAATATGCTTTCTATGAAGGAAAAGAAATGAGTATAGATTCTATTATGCCCGAGATCAGAAAATTTGACTGCAACCTTGTTGAGATAACTGGCGGGGAACCCCTGGTGCAAAAGGGTGTGTATGAGCTGATCGGGTTATTATGCGATAATGATTATCTGACCATCCTGGAAACAAGCGGCTCATTACCGATAGATGAAGTCGACAATAGGGTCAAGATAATTATGGATATCAAAACACCCTCGAGCGGCATGGCTGATAAGAATTTATTCGAAAATCTTGATAACCTGAAGCGTATCGATGAGATCAAATTTGTAATCGGCCACAAAGAGGATTATAATTGGGCTAAAGAAATTATTAATAAATATAATCTTATAAAAAGATTCAGTGTCCTGATGTCCCCTGTGTACAGCGTGCTCAAAAATCTATCTCTTGCAACCTGGATACTGGAAGATAAATTGAATGTCCGGTACCAGATCCAGCTTCATAAATATATCTGGAATCCTGATATGAGGGGAGTGTGAATCGGGATGAAGATGAAAGCTGTGGTTTTGGTAAGCGGCGGGATGGATTCTTTGGTTACTGCAGCTATGGCTGGTCAATTTAATGATACAGCATTTCTGCATTTAAACTACGGTCAGAGGACGCAAAGAAGGGAATTGCGCGCATTTCAGGATATTGCAGATCATTATAACGTGGATGAAAGATTGGTAGTAGATGTCAAATATCTTTCTCAGATCGGAGGCTCCTCTCTCACGGATAGTAAAATTCCGGTCTCTAAAGCGGATCTTAATTATAAAGGCATATCGACCTCATATGTCCCTTTCAGAAATGCAAACATATTATCGATTGCAGTAAGCTGGGCTGAGGTTATCGGAGCACAAAAAATATACATCGGAGCAGTGGAAGCGGACTCGAGCGGCTATCCCGACTGCAGAGAGGTCTTTTACAAGGCTTTTAACAGGGTTATAGAACTCGGAACCAAACCTGAGAGCAATATTTACATAGAAACACCGATCATACACCTAAAAAAGCAGGAAATAGTAAGGAAAGGTTTAGAATTGGGTGTTCCATTTGAACTTTCATGGTCATGCTACCAGAATGAAGAAAAAGCATGCGGTGTATGTGATTCATGTGCTTTAAGATTAAGGGGATTCGAATTGGCAGGTATTGAGGATCCTATCGAATATGAAAAAAGACCACACTATATTTGAAATGAAATAAATTCACATCCTGGTTGATAAAGTTATTTATCGGCAGGAATATATTTTTAAATTTAATTATATAATATAACATGTTTATAAAAAAGATAGTTATCTCACTAAGTCTGAACCTTTTACTCGTTGTTCTCGTTTCTTCAATTGCTTTTATCGGTTGCGGTAAAAAGGAATCAACGGAGAAGAGTGCCGGGGACAAACAGGAAGAAACATCAGGCAGCAAAACAGACAATATTACAGAAAACACTCCGGTTTATTATGAACTAGAAGCTACAGGAGAAATTACAGGCTACTGGAAAGTGTATGCTGAAGGAAAAAAAGCAAAGGTTGATATGGATTTAACAACAATGGGCAAAAAAACGAATTCTACGATGTATACTGATGGTACGATGATGTACTTTATTACAGATGTTGCAGGTACTAAAACAGGTATGAAAATGGATATAGCTAAATTCAGGGAAGAAAATCAAAAGAAAGGTGAGTTTAATCCCATTAATTTTAAAGATGGATGCAAGGATTGTGAAAAGATAGGAACCGAAGATGTAATTGGTAAACCATGTGTCATTTATCAGGATAAGAAAGGAATAAAATATTCGGTCTATCAGGATATATATCCATTGAAAGTAGTCATGCCCAAAACTACCATCACAGCAAAAAAAATTGAAATCAATGTTAAAGTCTCAGACGATATGTTCACACCTCCGAAGGATGTGAACTATATAGAAATGGATAAAATGATGGAGGGGTTTAAAAACCCGCAAGACCTGAAAAATATGGAGGAACAGCTTAATAAATTAAAAAAATAAAATATATTCGGTTCGAATATGGCACGTATCACAACAGATCGTAATACGATAGAAAAACGCGAGGACTCGTGGGTACTCTTTGTAGATATGAATAGTTTCTTCGCTACGGTAGAACAGCAGTATAACTTCTGGTTAAGAAGAAGACCCATCGGCGTCTGTGTTTATACGGGTAAATTCGGATGTATTATTGCTCCGTCAATAGAGGCGAAAGCCAGAGGTATAAAGGTCGGGATGAGGCTGAATGAGGCAATGAAAATCTGCCCCGACCTTATACCTGTTGAGACGAAGCCGGAAAGGTACAGGGAAATACACAAGAAGTTCATAAAAGTGCTCGAAAAGTATTCCGAAGAAGTTCTACCAAAGAGCATTGACGAAGCTGTAGTAGACATTACAAATTATAAGCTTTTCCACAAAGACCCTATCCTGGTTGCCAAAAAGATAAAAGAAGATATCAGGAATGAAGTAGGTGATTATATTACATGTTCGATAGGCATTGCCCCCAATGCTTTTCTTGCTAAATTTGCTGCTAACCTGAAAAAACCTGACGGGCTTACACAAATAACAAACGAAACCATAGATGATGTTCTTAAAACTGTAAAGCTTACCGATCTGCCCGGCATCAAGGAAGGCATTGCAAGAAGATTGATTTCAGCGGGAATAAGGACTCCTGTTGATCTCAGGCATTCGTCACCATCAAAGTTAAAAAATGCATGCAGCAGCATAATAGGAGTTTACTGGTATTACCGTTTAAATTTCAGCGAGGTTGACCAGATAAGCAGCCGCTACAAGAGCATGCAGGCGATGAGACAGGTTTCAAGAGAGCAAAGGAAATCGCTGGATACGCTCAATCACATTTTCTTGAGAATATGTCTCACACTCGAAAAGAGGATGGTGAAGGAAGGCGTTTTTTGCAATGAGATATCATTCTTTTCTTCATACGAGGATGGATATAACTGGAAGGACCATGTAGTAACCAAAAAACCATTGCAGGACGGAGTCGAGATAATGAACCTTATCAAACTGCACATGAACTCATTTCAAGCGATAAAAAAGTGCGAACCTATTATCAATGAAAATCTGAGGAGTATAGGTGTTGCTGTGGATAGGTTTGTCCCTGCTGATACGGTCCAATATGAGCTTTTTAGCAAAGACGTAACTAAGGACAATTTGCGTAAGATAGTATATGACATCAAGGATAGGTTCGGGTCCGATATCATTATGAGGGCTATAGAGCTAAAAGATGAGAATGTACTGAAAGATGTGATAGGGTTCGGTTCTGTGAAAGACCTGCATCCGGAGGAAGAAGTGAGTGTATAGACTTATAAATTGAAAAAGAAATTTTATTAAAGTATTTTACAGTTTACGTTAACGAAATATATATAAAATATGAAAATTGCAGTCTGCATTTCTCAAGTTCCGGATTCGACAACAAAAGTAAAAATCGGTCAAAATCATAGATCAATAGACCCCGGAGAGGTTTCATTTATCATAAATCCATATGATGAATTTGCTGTAGAAGAAGCATTAAAGCTTAAAGAAAAATACGGCGGTGAAACCATTGCTGTTTCTGTAGGGAAAGAAAGCGTGAAAGAAACCATTCGAAAAGCATTTGCTATGGGGATAGATAAAGGTGTCCTCATTAAGACAGATGAAGAAATGGATTCTTATAGTATTGCTAAAAATCTTGCTGATGTTTTGAAAGAGATCAATCCCGATATAATATTTTTCGGTAAACAAGCGATAGATTACGACGACTCTCAAATAGGAACACTGACAGCTGAGTTCATGGGACTTTCTTCGATAAGCGTGGTGACCGAGCTTACAATCGAAGGCAATAATGTCACGGCAGAACGCGAAATTGAAGGCGGTAAAGAAATAGTAGTTGCATTATTACCTGTTTTTATCTGTGCACAGAAAGGACTGAACGACCCGCGATACCCGAACCTAAGAGGGATAATGCAGGCAAAATCTAAGCCTATCGAAGATAAACAACCGGTTTATACAGGAAATAAAACAGAAGTACTAAATATGAAACTGCCCAAGCCCAAGGACAAAGGAAAGATCGTAGGAACGGAACCTGCCGCTGTACACGAATTGGTCAGATTGTTAAGGGAGGAGGCAAAAGTAATATAATGGCTAAGATACTTGCATATATTGAAACAAGGGATAACAAGATCAAAAACAATGGTTTTGAAACGGCATCTACAGCTGTTGGATACGCAAAGGAATTAAACTGTGAGTGTGAAGCACTCCTCATAGGGAGTAATGTTAGTGAATCAGCTTCTTCATTAGGACAATACGGAATTAAGAAGGTGTTGATCGTGGAGAACAAGAGACTTGAAAAATATTCGACTACAGCTTATGCTAAAATTTTAGCGGAAGTATGTCAAGAGAGAAATGCAGATATAATATTTTTATCGGCTACTTCTATGGGCAGAGACCTGGGTCCCAGAACAGCAGCAAAGCTTGAAGCGGGACTGGCGGTTGATTGTACGGAATTGAAATCCGAAGGAGCCGATATCATTGCAACGAGACCTGTTTATGCAGGCAAGGCATATATCGATGTGAAGATAAATTCATCGATCAAAATGTATTCACTCAGACCAAATGTATTCAAGAGCATAGCGGTTGACGATGAAGTGTCGCAAATAGAAAAAATGGAAGTTAAACTGGTTGATTCTGATTTTTCTTCGTGTGTCAAAGAAATTGTTGTAAGCGATGAGAAGCTGGATGTTGCTGAAGCTAATATCATTGTATCCGGAGGCAGGGGATTGAAGTCACCTGAAAATTACCACCTTGTTGAAGAATTAGCAAAAGTACTGGGTGCGGCTGTAGGTTCATCACGGGCAGTGGTTGATGCCGGGTGGCGTCCGCATTCGGAACAGGTCGGTCAAACAGGAAAAACCGTTTCACCCAGCCTTTACATTGCATGCGGCATTAGCGGAGCTATACAGCATCTCGCAGGAATGTCATCATCGAAGTGTATAGTAGCCATCAATAAGGACAAGGACGCACCCATATTTCAAATTGCGGATTATGGTATAGTTGGTGACGTTTTTGAAATATTACCAGCATTAACGGAAGAGTTTAAAAAAATATTATCTAATTAATAATGGAAAACGAAAAAGTACAGGTCGATATCATGGGATTATCCCCGACTCCAGCACCAAGCGGAGGCGGGTATGCACTGATCTTAAAAGAGATAGGCGGTGAAAGAAGACTGCCGATAATTATCGGCAGCTTCGAAGCACAACATATAGCGCTTGAGCTTGAAGGGATAAAACCTCCCAGACCTCTTACACATGACCTGGTACGAAATATAATCGAATCGCTGGGCTTTTCGATATCCTATGTTTATATCAGTGAACTAAGAGATGGTACATTTTATGCCAAAATAAAAATGGATGTAGGAAGCGTGGATGAGATAGATTCGAGACCATCCGATGCAATTGCACTGGCTCTCAAGTTTGCAGTACCCATTTATGTTTCGGAAGAAGTTATGAATGAAGTGAGCTTTATTCCTGAAAAAGAAGAGAGTGAATCTTCCGAAACAGAGACTGAAAAACAGCCTGAGAAGCCTACATTTTCCGTAGACGTCGATCCGTTTATTAGAAAAATGAATCAGCTGAAGGTTAACCTGAAAGAGGCTGTTGAAAAAGAAGATTATGAAAAGGCAGCTTCTTTGAGGGATGAAATTAAACGGCTGGAATTAAGCCGATAATAAAATATTAATATAATACAAAGAATTCTTGATCGGCTTTAGGAATGCTTTTTTAATTTTGCAATGATACTGGCTATAGACATAGGAAATTCTTTCACTCACGCAGGCATTTATGATGAATTCAAATTAAAGAAGAAAATTATTTTCCCCACCCTTTCGGTTGCCGAAAAACACGAACTACCAAAGAAAATAATTAATTTATCCCAAAAGCCCATAAAGAAGATAGGTATATCTTCTGTTGTACCGCAGGTTAATTTTTACTGGAAAAACCTGATTAAAAAATATTTCAACATAAACTCGCTGTTCATCACGAATAAAATTAAATTGCCGATCAAGATAAAATTGAACAAAGGCAAGACTGTGGGTTCGGACAGGATCTGCAATGCGGTTGCGGGATATGAATATTTTAACCGCAAGCAAAATGTGATCATCATAGATCTTGGAACAGCAACCACATACGATATTGTACTCAAAACAGGAGAGTTTGCAGGAGGAATTATAGCACCGGGAATAAAAACTGCAGCCGATTCATTGCATGATAAAACAGCTAAACTCCCTTTGATTCCGAAAAATAAACTCATATTTCCTCAGAGTGCATCGGGTAAGGATACAATTGAAGCTATGCAATCAGGGATAATGTATGCGGCACTAGATTCTATGGAGGGGATGATCAGTCGGCTTGAAAAAATCTATGCGGTCAGATTCAGGATAATATTAACAGGGGGTTTTGCTCCCCTGATAAATGTGAAAACGTCACACAAATCGGTCATCAGGGAAGACCTGGTTATGGATGGGATAAATTACATTATACGCTTCAGCGATGTTGAATAAGCTGTTTTCCAGAAATAAATTGAAACCCGGTCTTGTTTACAGCCAGAAGGGTAATATATGGAGAATTCATTTTCACGGTGATGTTCTTGCCTGCGAGACCAGGGACCTAACATCAAAGCAGGTATATTTCTTCTCTTTAAATTTTAAAACCAATGAATTGTACTTAAAGGAGTATCAGGTTGAAGAAAAATGGTGGGTTGAAATTGAAAGCCTTAATAACAGTATAATATTTCTTAATTATTTTAAAACACCTGAGCTGCCCGAGCATCTCGGTATCACGGCAGTCGACCTAAAAACCGGTGAGAACAAATGGACAAACACAGACCTGACTTACTGGTTCTCTACAAATACGGATGTTTATGCTGTAAAGGAATTATTCGAGAAAAAACTATACTTCAGACTTGATGTTAAAACAGGGGAACTGAGCGAAGAATTTAAAGATGAGGGAATAGAACAATACCTGGCAGAGCTGCAGAACGTGCAGGAGTCCAAGCGTTATTCCAATTTAATCAATGCAGAGATATATGACAAAAACAATTCTTCCATTCCTGCTCATATAAAAAGATACCTCGACGAGCGGTTTTATGATATTCGAATTCTTGGAAGCATAGAATTCATCGAATTTAATAACTACCTGGTCTACAATTATCATAAAGATGAAGGGGTCAACTTGAAAGACCTGAACCTCAGAAACCTGACCAATATCCTGGAAGTTTATGACACACAGAACAAATCGATAGTATATTCAGAAACATTAAATAAACAGGCATTCAACTATGTCCCGGACTCATTTTTTATTAATGAAGGTTATTTATTCTTCATAAAAGAAAAGAGAGAATTGGCGGTAATAAATTTAAATAGCCAAAAGTCATGAAAATACTTACAGAGAAATTTACTGTTAACACAAAAGGTAATTGTGATATGATAGATATCACCCAACACGTACAGAATACCATCAGCAAAAACAAATTATCAGAGGGCAGTGCATCCGTTTTTTCAATCGGGTCCACTGCATCTATCAGCACAATTGAGTTTGAACCCGGTCTAAAAAAAGACCTACCGGAAGTTCTTGATAAGCTTATTCCACAGGGTGTAAGGTATAACCACGATGATACCTGGGGGGACCACAACGGTCATGCCCATCTAAGGTCAACCATAATCGGCTGTTCACAAACTATTCCTTTTCAAAACGGTGAATTGCTTCTGGGAACATGGCAGCAGCTGATATTAATAGATTTTGATGACAGGCCGAGAACGAGGAAAGTTGTAGTTCAATTGATAGGGGAATGAAGAAGAACGAGAAGATCTTACTATTAATTCTTTTCATCTTTTGCTTTTCACTCCGATTAGCTTTTATTACCCAGAAGAACTTATGGTTCGATGAGCTTTACTCCTGGAAAATGATACAGGGTTCCTTTACAGACATAATATTCGGGACCGCAAGTGACATACATCCACCACTCTTTTATTTTATTCTGAAAATATGGAATATCTTGTTTGGAGAATCGGTATTTTCCATGAGGCTGCTCACATCTATTTGTACTTCTTCAGCAATATTCTTTATTTACCCGCTATCCAGGAAATTATTGGATGAACGCAGAAGTTTGCTTGTACTGGTGTTGTATTCGCTCTCTCCATTAAATATTTTTTTCTCACAGGAAGTTAGAATGGCTGCGTTAAATGTTTTATTGTGCACAGCATCGGTGTATTACCTTGTGAGGATGATTGAGACTGCGTCAAATAAATACTATAAAAATATTTATATATATCTGTACATATTCACAACAGTATTCGCTTTATATACACATTATTTCTCTTTTTTGATCATAATAGCACAAATTATCTTCATATTATATTATTATCATCTCGAGATAAAGAGTTTGGTGCATTATTTAGTTATTTATATAATAATAGGTTTATGTTATCTCGCATGGATACCAACTATGCTGGTTCAGGTCTCAAAAGGACAGCCATGGAGGTACCCACAAAACATCATGCAGGTATTAAACGATGCACTTATCTATACTCGTGATGTTTCATTGGGATTCTATCACAGGTATATAAATCAATATTTGTTGATGATATATACCGGTATAGTTCTTCTCATTCTGGTTTTTGCTCTTATAGGATATTTCTCGACTGTAAGAACAAAAAGTGTTGAAGAATCGCAACACAAATCAGCCGGTTTTAGATGGTTGATATTTCTAACGGTTTTTATTCCGCTGCTGCTGGCGATGATCATTTCATTCAGGCAATGGATAGAGTTCTTCAAATACTTAAGTATATTAATTCCCTTCATAATAGTATTCGCATTCATCGGATTTCAGAGCTATCCTAAATTCATTAAAATTACAGCTTTCATTCTATTTACTGCAATTAGTATTTACGGTGATTTTTTATATTACCATTACGATTTTAAAAATGATGATTACAGGGGAATTATCAATATTATAAACACAAATTACAATGATAACGATAAAGTATATGTTTACCCTTATTACTTTGCCTGGAGCATTGATTATTATTGTAAAGAGGATAATCTGAGATTCAAAGGAAGTAATAATTACGGTTGGGAATATGAATCCCTAATTGATACATTACGCACCTCCAAACCTTTGTCTTTTTGGTTCGTTCTAGATTATCACGCACAGGATTCATCAACTTATAATGATAAACTTAACCGTATCCTGAGCAACTATAAAGTTACGTATGAAAAGACGTTCAATATCATTCCAGATAAAGTTATTCTTTACAAGTTTATTAAAGAATAGTATTGGTGCGGGGGAAGTATTGAATGTGAAGATTATTTTTTATTTTGAATGGATGGATTTTATAATTTCATAAGCACAATTTTTTCCGCTCAGTACTGCGCTTTCGATCGTAGAAGGCAATCCCGTATCGGTCCAATCACCTGCAATGAAGAAATTATTGAATGTTGTTTTACTGGAAGGTCGAGAACCTATCGATTTGATATCCGGAAGGAAGGTTGCACGTTTTTCCTTGAACACCTTTGAGTAAACGAACTCAACATCTTTGAATGAAGGAAGACACTGCCTTAGCTCCTGCTTGCTCATTTCTATAAGTACCTCTTTATCCTTATCTATCTCTTCATTTGCACTGCTGATTATCATGCAAATCCGGCCTTCTTTTACTTTGAACACCCATTGCATTACAGTTCCAAGCATTCCAACAAAGTCACAGTTTAATACTTCTTTTGCATGATTATTAATTTTATGGTGGATGTTAATTATAGGTGATGCTGTTAAATTATTTATTCCATTATAATGCTTGCTATAGATGTCATCCCCCACAATATTCTTAAATTCATAGAACGGCACTGCCGAGATATAATAATCGGCTTTGATCTCATTTCCGTTGGATAGAGTTGCACTTTCAACTCTATTGTTATTGAAATTGAAACAATCAATCCTCGTTTGCAGCATAACGGATGTATTCCGTTCTTCAAGGTATTTTACACATCCATCAACGAAGATTGAATTCAGTGAATCGAGGGGCAGGATCAGGTTTGCACCATCTTTTTTGAAAAAGCCATGTCGAACGATATTTGAGAAATACCAGGCACATACATCTTTTGGCTTTGAATTAAATACTGCCAGTACGAACGGTTCCCAGAACATTTTTATCAGGTTTTGCGGCTGATTGGTGATTTTGAACAGTTCGGTCAGGTCGATTGCTTTCAATTCATAGTCTTCGTATTTCTTTAAAATAAGAAAGTTCATTAGCCTTATTATTCCTAGCTTGTCATTCAGCTTCAAGGCTTTATATTTCCATATTCCTGAGAGTAAATGAAGGGGAGGAGGGAGCTTCGGACATTTAAATAAAAATTGTTTACCCTGAATATCTGCGAGATGCACTTCCATTTGCTCCTGGAATTTCAGCTTGCCAATTGTTCCTGTGATCTTCAGCAGCTCAAGAGTGCTGAAATACCATGAAGCAAGTATGTGCTGACCGTTATCTAAATAATCACCAAGCTGGTTATCGAAGTATGAACAAACTCTGCCCCCTGGCCGGGGTGACGCTTCGGTAAGTATCACATTTATTCCGTATTCTTTGAGGAAAACGGCTGAAGAAAGACCTGCCATTCCCGCCCCGACAATACATACTTTCACAGGTTCCTGCATCCGAATTGTTACCTGTAAGCAAAATTATATTTCAGGTAAACGCCGAATGTGTAGTATAATTTCTTGAGCTTAGATATGCGTGCTTCCTTCTTATACACATTGTAATCCATACTTTCGATCTTTTTCAATATTGCAAAATATATTTTCTCAACAATACGGGCTGGGAACAAAAGTTTTCTGTCTTCACGGGCAAAACAGCTGTTTGCTTTCTCGAAATATTCACGTGCACGCTTGCATTCAAATTTCATAAGTCCTATAAATGATTCATTATATTTGAACTCGAGCAGATCTTCTTCGGTATATCCAAATTTAATAAGGTCCTCTTCGGGAATATATATTCTTCCGTTTAACGCATCAACTTTGATATCTCTAAGTATATTAGTAAGCTGCATTGCAATTCCGAGGTTGACAGCATATTCTTTTGCACTTTTGGTTTTATACCCAAAAATTTCTATGCACATCAATCCGACGGTTACGGCGACCCTGTAACAGTACTGATAAAGTGAATGAAAATCGTTGTACCTTGATGTCTGAAGATCCGATTCCATTCCTTTCATTAATTCAAAAAACGGTTCTATGGGAATATTAAATTTTCGGATGATCTTGTTAAGCTGGTTTAGCAAGGGGTGGGAGGATTGTCCATTCAATGACTTTTCAAACTCACCGCGCCATATCCGGATCTTTTTGAATTTCACCTGTGCGGAATCGGATTCATCGTCCACAATATCATCCGTACATCTGCAAAAAGCATAAACAGTACTAATTGCTTCATTCTTCTCCTTAGGAAGGAACGAAAATGAATATAAAAAATTAGTGTTGCTCTTTGATGTTATTTCAAAATGTTCGTTATTCAATACAATTAAAATCTGGATGCTGCAAATAATTTTATTTTGTCCATACCGGTGATCACAGGTCTTTTATTAAATACATCATAATTAATGGCTTTTATTTTTTTTAAGATCAATCTTCCTCCGTTGATTATCAATTTTATTTCTCCGGATAATGATCTCAATACGGCATGATCATTAATTAAACCTAGGAGTTTCTCTCCCTCAACAAATAATTTATCCGTCTTTTCAACCTCAAACCGCATAAGTTTGATGAAATTTTCATTATATATGTGTTCAAACAATTCCTTCTCTGAATATTCAAATTCCGACATGTCCTCATTTGGCAGATAGATCCTGTTTTTTGACAGGTCAATTTTTATATCCTGCCAGAAGTTGGTTAACTGTAGTGCTGTACATATCTTATCGGAATAACTAAATAAAGCATCATCCTCGCATCCAAAAACCATTAAAACAAGATGACCTACAGGGTTCGCAGAATTTTCACAATAGGAAAGTACTTCTGTGAATGATTCATATCTATTTTTCAGAACATCCTGTCTGAATGCTTTCAACAAATTTTCAAGCGGTTTTATGTGTATTCTACAATCTTTTACTGTCTCGCTGAGTGCTAAGAATATCGGTTCGTCTGTTTTAGAATTAAAACAGTCCTCCAATTTCCGGTTCCATTCATCTATTAGTTGAAGTCTTTCATTTGCATTTCCAAAACCGGGTTCATCGGCATAATCATCTGCTTGCCGCGCAAAAGCATATATTGTATATATATATTTTCTCTTATTCTGCGGGATAATTTTTGATGCTACCGGAAAATTTTCGTAGTGTGATCTTGCAATGTTTTCGCAATATTCGAAAGAACTTTTTATCAGATCATCATTCATTCATAAAAATACGTCAAAATTCTTAAATTAGCCACTAAGTAATATATAAGTAAAATTTGATAATACTGAAAATGGATGTAATTATTAGCAGTTATAAACGTTCATTCGTATCTTAATGCATCGATGGGATTCAGCTTAGCCGCTTTATAAGCGGGATAAGTACCAAAAATTATTCCGATACCCGAGCAAACGATCAATCCGATCACTACCCAGTCATAAGGAATAGCAACCGGAGTATTAAGAAAAGTACCGAGCAAATTACCCGCTCCTATACCTAAGACTATACCTGCAACCCCGCCCATCTCACACAGCAGGATAGCTTCGAATAAAAACTGTGAAAGTATATTGCTTCTTTTAGCACCGATAGCCATACGTATACCTATCTCTTTTGTTCTCTCGGTGACGGTAACGAGCATTATGTTCATAATACCTACTCCTGCGGCAACGAGGGATATGAATGAGATCACACCTGCCCCATATTTAAAATATTGTGTAAAATTATTCGCTTCTTTGATAAGTGATTCATTGGAATAGATCTCGAAATCGTTGTCCTCACCGGGAGGAACTTTTCTGACCTGACGCATGATACCGATGATGTGTTCAACAGTTGCATCATATGTTTCTTTGCTCGTAGCAGTTACAGTAATATTGATGGAACGGTGCTGCCTGGCTCCATATATTTTATCCATGGTCTTGATCGGCATAAGCACAATATTATCGGTGCTTTGACCGAAGCTTGACCCTTTAGCTGCTAGAATTCCTACTACTGTGAATTTATAACCGTCAACTATTATCTCTTTATCTATTGGTCTTGTATAATGGAAAATCTTATCCACTACATCCATACCCAGAACACAAACAAATCTCTCCGAATTAATGTCCTGTTCGTTGAAAAACCTCCCCTGACCCAATGTATATGAATTACATTCGAGAAATTCGGTAGTACAGCCTCCTACCTGGATATTAGGATTGGTTTGGTATTTATCATATTTAACAACTTTACCGCTTACCCAGTCTTCAAGTCCGATATATTTATACATGGAGGCATTGTTCTTTAATTCATATGCCTGCTGTAGAGTAATATCCTTTCTCTTTTCATATTGGTGAAACCTTCCAGGACCGCCTATGAATAAAGCAGGAAATTTCTGAACCTGGAACGTATTGGTGCCCAGCTGGCTCAAACCGCTGTCGATGCCTTTTTGCAGGGCATTGATCAATGTCATCACACCTATGATAGAAAATACACCTATAATTATACCAAGCAGGGTGAGGGATGCCCTGAGCTTATTAGTCCTGATCGACTGCAATGCCGATAATAAACTTTCCTTGATATTCATAGTTTTATATCACTATTAATAAATATAAAAATCTTTCTTGTATATGAAATCCGGTGTATTGAACTCACACCAATACCTTCCTTCTGGAAAATTGTACATTTCCCACTTGATAAAGTATGAGCCGGGCGCAATTATTTTTTCTTTCATTAAAAAGAAAATACTGTTACCTGTTGAATCCGCAATTCTGACACTTAATTTAGATAATGCAGGCACGCCCATCTCAACCCTGAGCAAAATATTTGACATTTCCATCGGATCCTTTTTGATTGAAACATCTGAAATATTGTAATTTGCCGGCGCAATATTAGATATTTTCTTAAGCACTACCTTACTCGTATCTGCATTACCCTGTGAAAAGAATGAGTTCGCAGATGCAAAAATCATTAAAACTATTATAAAGAACTTCATCGCATACATTATTCGTATCTTAATGCATCCACAGGGTCAAGCTTGGATGCCTGAAAAGCAGGGAAGAACCCTGCAACAACTCCTGCTAATACAGAAATAAACAATGCCAGTCCAACAACCCATAACGGCATCGCTGTAGGCAAAAGGAAGGCATCTATCATCAAACTGATAGGGAATGCTATAGAAAGACCTATCAACCCTCCCATCAAGCAGATTGTGACAGCTTCCGTAATGAACTGGAATAAAATTGTTCTTCGCTTAGCTCCAATAGCTTTCCGTATACCTATTTCTTTGGTTCTTTCTTTAACTGAAACGAACATAATGTTCGCAATACCTATAGAACCCACGATCAAAGCAAGCATAGTAATAGCCGTGCCCAATGTCTTGATCAGGCTGGTAAGCTGGTCATAAGTTTGTCTGAATGCTTCCTGCTGGTTAATTCCGAAATCATCTTTACCGCCGATAGGTATATGTCTTGCCCGTCTCATCACAGCCCTTACTTCTTCTTTTGTATCATCCATTGCGTCAATTCCCGGAGCCTTGACGTTTATTGTAATGGGTCTCTTTGTTCCAAAGCATTTAAAGAACTTATTTAATGGGATCACAACTCTGTTATCAAGGCTGAACAAACCCAGCATACTCCCCATCTTATCAAGTACCCCTATAACCCTGAAGTTATATCCGGATATCTGTATTGTTTGTCCCAGTGGATTTATCTTACTGAAAAATGCGTCTTTTACATCCGAACCAATTACGCACACATTATAGCCTCCGTCGGATTCTCTTTTTGTAAAAAATCTGCCATCGCTGATACTCAAGTCGACCGTTCTCTGGTATTCTTCTGTTGTTCCGAATACCATCACATTTTCCGTACTGTATTCTTGAAACGTAACCGATCTATTCGTTCCTACCGTAGGTGAAACAGATACAGCAGTAGTAAGGTTTTTACGAAGATATTCATAATGGGTCATTTTAATATCAGGACGGTTGCGGTAAACCGACCAGTCTTCTTTCCCGAACCATTCGAATTTTTGGACGTATAGTACATCAACACCAATCGAGGATATGCTCTTTTCGAAAGCATTATTAATCCCTTCGATAGCTGTCTGGAGCAGGGTAACAGCTATTATGCCGATAACTATGCCGAGCGTTGCCAGTATAGAACGCATCTTATTGGCTTTTATCGCATTGAAGGAAATTATTATGCCTTCTTTTATTTCGAGGAGAAATTTCAACTAAGTATTAATATAAGCTCATTGAAATTTTGTTAATTCGTTCTTCACTTTGTCATCCATGGCATCCTTGAAATCATAATCATAATCTATATCCAATGCTTTATTGAAATATTCTGTGGCTTCCTGTTTATTTTCCAGTCTCAGTAAGCATCTGCCTATCTGGTAGTATGCTTCGGGAACCAGCCATTTTTCTTCGGCAGGATTCAGGTTAAGGTTCAGCTTGTACTGATCAATTGCTTTATTATAGTCCTTCTGTTTAAAATACACCTGTCCCAGTCCGATGTTAATTTGTGCATTGATATCATCGGAATATTTTTGATCGTATAAACTGTTCAACTTCTTATAATCCTCTAGGGCTTCATCTAGCTTTCCTTTTGCCCGGTTGTTATCCGCAACGGTCAATAGTGAATCCACTATGGTCATAGGATTAGCAATTCGGTAATTCAACCTTCTGTACCAGTATTTTTCCCATTCTGATTTTTCAGTGAACTCTTTTTTTGCCTGGCGGTAGTAATTCAAAGCTTCATCTCTTTTACCTAGCAGTTCCAGGGATATACCAATGCTGTATAACCTGTTATTTATCCTATCATCTTTGGTAACCATTGACATATATTTATTCCCGAATTCAACGGCTTTTTCGAAATTATTCATTCTGAAATAAGCCGTACCCAGCGCACCGTAACACGTTTTGTATACTATATCGGATTCTTTCCCTTTGTTATAATCTATTGCTTTTTGATAAGCTTCTACGGCATCCTGCATCTTGTCTTGTTGCGAAAACAGCAGGCCGCGCAGCATCCATACTGCAGGGCTTTGCGGGAATGAAGTAGTAAGCTGGCTGCAATAATCTTCTGCAAGAGGATAATTTTCTTCCCGCCATGCGAGCAAAGTGAGATAGAATTTAGCTTCGGTAACAGTATATGTTCCCTTTTCAGCAGCCAATTTGAGCTGTCTCTTTCCTTCTTCTCTATCACCGGTAAAACCAAGCATTGAAGTGAGCCACTGCAGCTTTCTCGGAATGAAGCTTATGATATAATTGTATATTCCCAGTCCAAGATAGGCATCATAATATGAAGGATTCTTTTCTACAACGAACATGAGAGCCTTGTTGCCGTCTTTTAGATCTGAAGCAGCCTGAAGGGCATTTTGATCGGTCATATAAATTATGAAAGCACGCAGGGTATTTGTCCATCCCAGATAGAACTGTGCATCAAGGTCGTTCTCATTCTTATCTACGATGTTCTCGCATTTATCTCTTAGCTTTTTGGAAAGATCCAGATATGTTTCATAATCGGCTTTGTTCCTGTTGAATAATGCCTTCCAGAAATACACCGTCGATTCAAAAAAAGGACCCCGTAGATCGCCCGGAGCGGTTTTTTCCGCTTGCTGAAATTTGTTCAATGCCCCCGGAAAATCAATTTCATAAATAGAGTTGATGCCATCGATAATCAGTTTATGCACCTGACCATAGTCCTGTGCTTTTACATTTCCTCCGGAAAATATTAAGAGGAAAAACAGAACCATAAATGCTCTTGTTTTGAACGCCATTGAATTAAGTTAATGTTTCGAAATTTGGGTTTGCGGGGGTATCTATACCTATGTTGGGTATATTTGCTGTTTTTTTGGCTTTAGGAATAGATATTGCATCACTTTCGACCAGTCCGTCCCTTAATTTAATTATTCTATCTGCATGTTCTGCAATAAAATCCTCGTGTGTAACAAGTATAATCGTATTTCCTTTTCTATGAAGTTCATCGAACAGCTGCATTATCTCTTCTCCAGTCTTTGTATCAAGGTTACCGGTCGGTTCATCAGCCAGGATGATAGAGGGATTATTGACTAAAGCTCTCGCGATCGCTACACGTTGTCTCTGCCCGCCAGATAGCTCATTCGGCTTATGGAGCATTCTTTCTTTTAGACCGACCTGTTCCAGTGCCGATTCGGCAAGTTCCAAACGGTCTGATCTGTGCATTCCGGAATAGATTAGCGGAAGCTCTACATTATGGAGTGCGTTCGAACGGGGGAGTAGATTAAATGTTTGAAACACAAATCCTATCTCTTTATTCCTTATGGAAGCCAGTTCATTATCATCCATTTCGCTCACGCTATTCCCGTTCAACTCATAATATCCTGAGGTCGGGGTATCCAGGCAACCGATAATATTCATAAGCGTAGATTTTCCTGAACCAGAAGGACCCATAATTGCGACAAACTCGCCCTTTTTCACCTGAAGATTCAGATCGGATAGGGCTCGAACCTGGCGTTTGCCCATAGCATACGTCTTGGAAACGTTCTCTGCTTTCAGAACAACCTCACTCATACCTCATTGCCTCCGCAGGCCTCGTTCTTGACGCTCGCCAAGCTGGATACAGACTGCCCACAGCCCCAAGCAAAGCAGCCGCACCAATCCCAAGCAGCATAATCTGCGGGCTTATGGAGGCTGAAGCACTTATTGATCCAGAAATCCCTGCATTCGTGCCGGTGGTTGGGAAGCTGCCTCCGAAAGCACCTCTCAGGATACTTGAGCCAAACAGGTTTGAAGGCCAGATAGGAATGGTGCTCCCACGGTTCCTATTGCAATGCCAACCACGCCTGCCACCAAGCTCAGCAGTACTCCTTCGAGCATAAACTGACTCATAACGTTCCAACTGCTGAACCCTATCGCTTTGAGTGTTCCTATCTCCTTCGTCCTTTCTCGCACTGTGTACAGCATCACGAACAGGACGATGAGACTTGTTGCAGCGAGTGCCACGATGATCTCTTGGGTTGCAACCGATTGGGTCTGGGCCACGGTTGATTCGGCGTTGTTCAGAAGCTCGGTGTATCTTGTTTGTTGGCTCTGAAGGTTTGCCAAGCGATCCGCGTATGTTTGGACAGAAATCTCACGTGCATTGATCTCAGTTGAATACATTGTCTGTATCTGCGTGTTTATTGTGTCCACACTGGAGACATCCTCTGCATACACGTCAAGCCTGCTCACGTTTCCTATTTCATTCGTAATCGTTTGAGCATCAGTCAGATTCATGTACACTCCCCTCGTCTCCATAGAGTTTTGACCCGTCTGGTCATAGATTCCTATCACCGTGAAGGATGTGCCATTAACCTCCACTTCGCTGCCCACTCCAACTCCGTAGTACTCTGTGAGGTTAAGACTCATGAGAAGAACGCCACTATCCCCTTCGCGCAGATTTCTGCCTGCTGTTATGTTTGTGGGCAGTACAGAGTATTCGTCGATGAACGAGGAATTCAGACAGACACCCGTAATCGTGTAGAGCGGTCTGGACATGGGAAAATCTCCCATCGGTGTAGTTATGGTCTCCTGGGTGGTCTCCGAGGATGATTTCACCAGGAACGGAACAACGTCCTTGACACCAACAATGGAACTAATGTTGCCAACAACGGATTCATTCATATAGAATTCTTCTCGTCTAAACGAGAAGCTGGATCGGTCCATGCCTGATGGAGGGCTAGACATGTTTGACGGCGGACCGGAAAAAATGCCTCCACTCGACGTTGAGCATTCTATCAGTGTAGTAGACTGGTTGATTTGCGCTTCGGTCTCGGTGATGGTGCTATTGAAATTCTGTGTCATGCTCTGCGTG
>JBEKSX010000051.1:0-23945 GCA_049516635.1 Ignavibacteria bacterium
ATTGTTATGTAATCGAAATGATTCAGCCTTTTTTCGAGTTCAATAAGTTTGGTTTCTATCTCTGTCAGCTCATAGGTACGGACAAGGATAAAAGCCAGATAACCGATAGCTGTTCCTATACGTGTGTTGAACACGCCGTTACGCAGGTTCTTAATGGTATCTACCAGAAGAGCAGAGATATCGTGTGTGGATGTGATATTCAGGTCCTGATCGAGCTTCGTAATATCCGGTCTGTGCATTTTTCCGCCTTTAGCGGAAGCGGCTTTTTTTGTGATAGGACTTATCTTCGGGTTATGCCTCCAGCAGTATTGACTTCCCTCGGGTGCAAAACCACCGCAGGGTTCTCCATTCGATTTAATATGCTTGCATTTCATAAATATTGATTTTTTAATAGTTTGTTAAATATAGGGGGTGGGGGTAACTTAAGTTACCCCATAGCCCAAAATGTTGTGATATTTTAATGTATTAAGCACTTTTTTAAATTTTAAGTTAGGGTAACTAAGTTACCCCAGAACCCCTTTCCCGCTGAAGCGGGACTCCCCCTTATTAAGGGGGAGACGAATATGATCTAAGGTTTTGAATATTCCTTAAAACATCAATTACAAATATAATATATCAAACTGCAAAAATCAAGGCAATAATTGAGTATAACTGCGAATATCAGCGGTTTTTGATGGGGTAAAAATAATTACACACGAATTACACGAATTTGTACGTAAAAAAAGTAAATTTACACCTCAACCATAAAGGTTGAGGCTATGTAAAATAAAAAATGACTCTTCTGTTTGATCCAGTTTTAAAACCCCCTTCCCTCCAGGCTTCCCCGCTCCTCCAAAGGCGGATCTTCGACTTTAATTAAAGGGGGGATTCAGGGGGGTTTTAGAATAAAAGAGCACCTTCAAACATTTTCATGTAGTGTGTCTTGACGGAATGTTTTATCCTCAATCATATAGGATGAGGTTACGATAAGATATTTCGGAATGGTGTGTGTCATGCAGGTTTGTGATAATAAAAAATATACGATATTTATTATATTATTTTGATTATATTTCAGAAAGTTAAGGGGATTTGATAATGTTTATGCTTTATTTAAAGGGTTTAAATACGCTCGAGCAAATGGAGATAATATATTAAATGAAAAAAATAATAATTCTTTTTTACCTGACATCAATTATCATACAATGTAAAGCGGATAATCTTGAAAAATATAGGACCGCATTTAATTATATCACTAGAGATACTATAAATCTTAATAATTGGTTTAAAGAATCATTTGGGTACGATACATTACCTCACATATGTGTTTCTGATCATGTGATTTACATCGGATATCTGTTTTGGATGAATGATATCATTAAGTATGAAATGCATTATTATGACACGACCTATAGAAGAACATTATTTATTGATAGCGTAGCGGATAGTTTGGATTCCTTAAATGACTTTCCCGATTATCGTGATAATAGGTTATTAACATTGAATAATGGTATATGTAAAGGGTTTATAATATTCTTTTCAAAGGTTGAAAGAGGTAACAAACTAAAAGCTGTTATTGTGCCGTATGAAGAAGGTATAAATGAATGCAAAAATCCCTACTTGGAAGTTTTAAGAGGCATTTTACTGCCACTTTTATGAAATGATGTGGCAGGTTTGTATCGTATGAGATTTGTATTCACAGCTTTTTGATGCCTGCTGTTCAACAAGTCGCCGGCAAATGGGGGCGCATAAAAGAAGAAATTTCCCTTTGTCCCCCTTAGCGAAAGGGGGGTTTAAGAAATGACAAAGATATTCAATAAATTCAGCCAGAAAGAAAAACGTAGAGAACTGTCTATTTTTATTAATTAACCTTATACTAAGGAGTTATATAATGAATAAAGAACTATGTAAGAAACTTGAAGTACCCACTCTGATTCAATATGATAGTGGTAAACCAAGACATACCCACAAAGTAACAAAAATCGAAGGTAAATATTTTGTTGAAAACATTACAAAAGCTCACTTACATCATCTTTTTGATACAATCGACCAATTACATGGCGAGCTTTTAATTGATAAAGGTGCTCGTCATTCCGCTGATGCATTTGATGACCAAACAGGTGAAAATATTTTTAAAGGTTTCCCCATCAAAGGCAAGGATTTTTGATTTTCACCCCGTAGCTGGTGCCTGCCCCTGCTATTCAACGAGTCGCCGGCAAGCGGGTTTCATAAACATAATAAATAGCCCATAGCTTCAGCTATGGGTAAAGAAATTAAATCCGCAACTAACCGTTTTAACGGTTTCAAATTGTTCGTGATTATATTGATAGAGTATAAACCGTTGAAACGGTTTAGTAAGGAATTACCGATACTTACCCACGGTTAAAACCGTGGGCTACTTATAGTAACCATAAAGGTTATGGTAACAAATGTTCGTCACTAATTAGTATGTGGCGGCTAGCGTGAAGTCTCCCCTTTACGAAAGGGGAGACTTAGAGGGGTTCAAAATTGGATTCCCGCCTTCGCGGGAATGACAAATTTACATAAATATTTTTTGGGTCAGCCCCACCTTAACTACCGTCTCCTCAGCATCTCACAAAATATGCGGTGAGCAATATAACGATGATAACGAAGACTAAGATACCGAGAGATGAGTACCGGTTGGAATCGGAGACCACACCTTCAGGTACGTAATATGACGGCTCCGATGTATATTTGGAATCCACCTCTTCGGTCTCTGCATCGGGCATTTCCTTTACATCCTTTAAAAGCTCGCGTGCTTCCTTTTCATCTTCAGGACGGACCATTATTTTCATTCCGCCTGGCATTATTTCATTCGTTGCCTCGTACTCTATGGCCGCATCGTCTAGTATGGATCTTGCAACCCCCATGACGGCGTTTTTTCGAGTATAGAAAACCGTAACTAAGTTTATTTCTTCATCCATAGGATTTATTTGTTAAAAAATGTTTTGTTTAAACAACCCCCTATCCCGTCCTTGACGGGATCTTCCCCCTTTTCTAAGGGGGAATCGCACAATCCCTATCCGACTTCTACGGGATTTTCCCCCTTTTCTAAGGGGAATTTTTTTTTCACAATATACTTTACAATTCCCCCTTAATAAAGGGGGTGTCCGCTTTAGCGGGCGGGGGTTGTCAAACTAATTTGCTCTTTCTTTTATATATGATTTAATATATTCGACTACATTATTCATATTCTTTTTTACATCACTATCTTTAAATCTAAGAAAATGAAATCCTCTAGATTCTAATTCATTTTGCCGATTTATATCTTTATCAAGGTCTACATGACTTGAACCATCTATTTCAACTATCAATTGTAATTTACTGCAATAAAAATCTACAATGTATTTACCGATCGGTTTTTGACGCATGAACTGATAACCAAGCATTTTTCTTGCTTTTAACTGATTCCATAGCAGGATTTCTGCCAAGGTGCTATCATTTCTAAGCGTCCTTGATTATTCTTTCAGGTTTTTATAATAATGTATTTTCATTTTGTTCTACAACCCCCTATCCGACTTTGTCGGATTTTCCCCCCATAGCTACGCCGGGTCGTAGACTTTATTAAGGGGGATTCACTCATACCTCGCATGCTTCAATATAAGAGTATTCAATCCATCTATGTACATCCCTTTTAATCGTTTGTTCTTCAGGTAGAGAATTTCGTTATACAACAGTAATATCCACGGTGCATCGTCTATCACGATACGTTCCATATTATTATATATGACCTGCCTCTTTGGAAAATCGGTTTCTTTCAGAGCGAGTTCGTACAGTGAATCAGCTTTCGAATTAGAGTAATGTGTATAGTTGGGACCGTTCGGAGTTTTGTTCTTCGAATAGAACAACGCCATATAATTCTCCGGGTCGAAATAATCCGCCCCCCAGTTCGCACGCCAAAACGGCAGTTCTCCCCCAACCTGTGCACTCCGCAAAGTGGAGCCCTGTATAAAATCAAGCTGAACTTCTATGCCGATATCCTTTAACTGCGCCTGCACGGCTTCGCCTATCATTTTCTGCGTCTCCTCATTTGAGATGGTAAGATGAAGTAC
Organism: Ignavibacteria bacterium; assembly: GCA_049516635.1. Classification (GTDB taxonomy): domain Bacteria; phylum Bacteroidota; class Ignavibacteria; order Tepidaquicellales; family OLB5; genus JBEKSX01. The sequence continues at coordinate 4,050 of JBEKSX010000051.1, forward strand.
CAATCCTTTTCCGCCGGGATACCCAGCTTCTTCAAGAAGCTTCATAGCTTTTTGTTTATCATAATTGTAACCAATCACGTCCTTCGAATAACCGGGCATACCAATGGGTATTGGTCCGTTCTCCGCGGGTATACCTTTGAATTTCAGTACGTATTTCACGATCCTTTCCCTATCGATGGCATAGCTGATAGCTTGCCTGAGCTTTTTATTCAGAGATAAAGGATTATTCTTCCCGCCGGGCATAGACGTATCGAGCTGTATGGCAAGATACACGGTATTCAGCCACGGTTGTTTAATCATTTCGAAATCATATTTCGGAAGAAGCTTACCATTGTCATCAAGTATCTGTCCCAGAATCTCCGGAGACGGAGTGTGGTAATCGAACTTCCCTTCCTGAAAATCTAGGAACTCGGTTTCAGCGCTACGGATGAACGATACGCGGAAGCCGTCAAGTTCTACCAATGCATTACCAAATTTATCCTTTATCCGGTAATCGGGATTTTTTTCGAACACAAGCTCTTTATCAAAATCCCATTTAACAAATTTGAACGGACCGGTTCCGACGGGATGGTATCCGAAATTTTCTTTGTAGTATTCCACAGCTTCGCGGGGATAGACATAAGCATAAGCCATCGTAAGAATACTGAGGAACGGTGCGAAGGGTTTGGTTAAATCGATGATAAGAGTTGTGTCATCGGGACATTTGATACCGGAAATATCTTTTATGTCAAACTTATTTTCTTTTATAGAATTTATATATTCTGATGCTCCTTTTATCCTGTCACGAAACAGCCAGATGCCGCGTGATTTAGTCCTCGAATCACACACTCTTTCAAAACAGTATTTAAAATCGTGTGAAGTAACCGCCCTCCCCTTCTTACCCGGAAAGCAATCATCGTTATGAAAGAAAACATCTTTTCTTATTATGAAAGTGTATGTCAATGCATCCTGAGAAATTGTATATGACAAAGCGAGAAGCGGTTCAAGGTGCATATCGAAGTCATACTCCAGCAATCCTTCCATTGATTGTGCCAGTGGCCAGATGGAGGGATAGCTGCTCGCCATAACGGGGTCGAGGTTCTCGATACCCTGGGCTTCGTTGTAGCGGAAGATGTTTTGATTTTCTTTTTTTGCAGTACATGAGAAAAAAACAAAAAAGAGAAATATTGGTGTAAGAAGAAAAATTATTTTAGTAATCCGCATAAAGGGATAAACATAATAAATTCATAGGATATACAAAAATACACAAGATTATGTTAAAATAATCTTCCTATCAATTTTAAGTAATAGGAATTAGTCCTTTAAAAAATAAAATATATCCATCCCTTATCCGTCTTTATAATCGAAAGAAAGACGAACTTTATTACTTGACAAAACGTTAAAGAAATATTATATTGGAAACCGAAAGGACGTAAATAGTTTCCTACGATATTTTAGTGGAAAAACAGAGATTACAGGAAGAAAAGAAAAAAATAATTGAATTTGCCCAAAGCAAATTTTTCCGCGAGGGTTTTTATAAAACCACCGTCGAGGAAATTGCAAAAGATCTTATGATGAGCAAGAACACGATATACAAATATTTTCCAAACAAGGAAGCATTGGTTCGCGAGACCACGCACTACCTGATAAAGATCATCAAGACACGGATAATGGGTATTTTGAGTTCACGCGGGAATGCGATCGATAAGCTGGTAAGAATAATTGATTTCATGGGCAGGTATGTGATGAGAATGGATGATAAATGGCTGAAGGATATCCATATACATGCTCCGGATCTCTGGGAAGAAATTGACAGGACAAGGAGAATACTTGCATATCAAAATCTTGCAAAGCTAATCGAACAGGGCAAGAAGGAAAAGATAATCGTCGACTATCCGAACGAGATCATACTTACCGTTTTTGTAGCATCTATGAGGTCCGTCATCAATCCGGGTTTTCTGACGAACCTCCGGTACACGAACAGGGAGGCGGTAAATTTTACGTTCAACATAATCCTGAACGGCATACTGACGAAAAAAGGAAAAAACATACTAAATAAATTAAAACTACCCACATGAAATTACCAATAATATCAGCATTGATAATGATACCATTTCTGATCGCCGGATGCGGGAATAACAAGGAACCTAATACGATCATAGCATCGGGGACTATCGAGACGATCGACGTGACGGTAAGCTCAAAGGTCAACGGGCAGATAAAACAATTCTATGTTAAAGAAGGCGATATGGTAAAGGGAGGTCAATTGCTTCTTGAAATAGACCACGACCTGCTGGATATACAGTTAAGACAGGCAGAAGCGGGGGTTGACCAGGCATCGGCGCAGCTGCGGCTGATGCAGATAGGTGCAAGAAAAGAAGATATAAGCCAATCGGAAGAGCTTCTCCGTCAGGCAAAAGTGAATCTTGACCAGGCAGAAACTGACAGGGACAGGATGAAGTCACTGGTAGAGACGAATACAGTTACGCAAAAGCAGTACGATGATGCACAGTCAAGATACGAGCTTATGCTTGCACAGTATAATTCAGCAAAAGAAAACCTGGCAAAGACCAAAAAATTAGCTCGTCCCGAGGAGATACAACAGGCAAAAGCCAACCTGAAGAGAGCGATAGCTGCAGCAGACCAGCTGAGGAAGAACATCGAGGACTGCAAAGTAACGGCTCCGGTTGACGGGATAATATCCAAAAAGTATGTTGAAGCAGGTGAAAATGCTACAGTCAATACTTCGCTTTTAAAAATATCAAACCTCCAGACAGTAAACCTGATGATATACGTTTCGGAAACCGAGCTGGGGTATGTGAAGCCGGGACAGAAGGCAGATGTAACGATAGACGCATACAAAGGAAAAATTTATAAGGGCGAAGTTATATTTATTTCGCCGGAAGCAGAATTTACACCCAAGAACATACAAACGCAGGATGAAAGAACAAAGCTGGTCTTCGGGGTGAAGCTTGAGATCCCGAACCCGCAGTTCGAGCTGAAGCCGGGAATGCCAGCAGACGCAAAGATAACATATTAGAAACAGCACTTTAATCTAATATTGGAAACAGCAGTAGAAATAAAAGAGCTTAAGAAAAGTTTCGAAGGCATCAAAGCCGTGGACGGAATAAGTCTAGAGATTTACCGTAACGAGATATTCGGTTTTGTGGGTCCCGACGGAGCCGGTAAAACAACAACCATAAGGATGCTGTGCGGATTGGTAAGACCTGATTCAGGTAGTGCAAAGATACTGGGATTTGACCTGATCAAGCAGATCAAGTATATTAAGAAGGAGATCGGTTATCTTTCCCAGCGGTTCAGCCTGTATTCGGACCTCTCTGTCGATGAGAATATAGAGTTCTTCGCAAATATTCACGGGGTAAAAAATTACCATGCCCGGAGAGATGAACTTCTTGTCTTCACACGCTTAACATCCTTCAGAAATTTCAGGGCTGGACAGCTATCCGGAGGGATGAAGCAAAAGCTCGCGCTTGCGTGTACACTGATCCATAAGCCCCAGATAATATTTCTCGATGAACCTACAACCGGAGTCGATCCCGTATCCAGGAGAGATTTCTGGAAGATACTTTCAAGCTTACTGCACGAAGGCATTACAATAATACTCACCACCCCCTATCTAGATGAGGCAGAGAGATTCAGCAGGATAGCATTGTTCAATGACGGGAAAATACTTCAGATGGGTACGCCTGACAGCATCAAAAACCTGCTGAAGAAAAAAATTATCGAGATAGTAAGTCCTTCGATACGCGAAGCATACAACATTATAAAAGAGAACACCCCGTACGAGGTGCAGATGTTCGGTGACAGGATAGACATTGCAATAGATGATTATGAAAAGGATTTCCATTTGCTGACAGAACTTCTGCAAAAAAATAATATTGAGATCATTGGGAGCAGGGTTAAACCGCCGTCTCTTGAAAACGTATTCATTCACCTTTTGAAAGACAGAGGAAAAAATCTATGAAAAAATTAATTTTTATTGTAATAACCGTATTATTTATAATCAGTTCGGTAAATGCTCAGGTCAAAATTTTGACATTAAAGGAGAGCATGGAAATAGGATTCAGGAACAGCAAAGACCTGATAATTTCTAATTCTAAAGTAATCGGGTCCGGCGCAAGGATAGACGAAACATCATCCCAGATGCTTCCCCAGCTAAAATTTTCCGCCGGATATACGCGTTTGAGCGAAATATCACCGTTCGTGGTAACCCTTCCGTTCTATTCGAAGCCGATCGAGCTCGCCCCGGTATTCCTTGATAATTATACGTTCAGAGTATCGGTACAGCAGCCGTTATTTACGGGATTCAGGCTTTCATCCCTGAAGAATGCGGCAGAATTTAACCGTGATGCTGCCGAAGAGGATATGGTAAAAGATAAGAATGAGCTTGCAATGAACATAGAAATCTCATTCTGGAATTTCTATAAAATGAAGTTATTAAAAAATCTTTTTGATGAAGAAGTGAAACAGGCGGAAAGGCATGTGGAGGATACGAAGAACTTTTTAAAGAACGGGATGGCAACACAGAACGACCTGCTAAAGCTTCAGGTGCAATATTCAAATGTGAGATTGCAGCAGATAGACGCACAGAATAATTTAGACCTGGCAAGAGCATCTTTCAACAAGACGATAGGACTTCCCATGGTTAACGAAACCGACATCGATACAACCCGGATACAGATAATAGAGAATAAATACAATTTGCGTGAACTGGTAGCGGAAGCCAGAAGCAATCGAAGCGAATTAAGATCGCTCAATCTCCGAATCGAAGCAAGCAACGAGAATCTAGATGCAGCACGTTCCGGATGGTTCCCGAATGTATCGCTCACAGGCAACTGGTATATGAGCAAACCGAACCAGCGTCTTCAGCCGCCGGTGGATATCTTCAAGGGAACGTGGGACGTGGGTATCTCATTAAGCTGGGATATCTGGGATTGGGGTAACAGACAGGCACAATCACAGGAAGCCGAACAAACCCTAATTCAAACACGAACCTCATATGATCAGGTGAAGGACGCAGTTGAACTCGAGGTGAACCAGAATTACATGGCGTTGATCTATGACGGAGAAAAATTGCAGGTAAGCCGGGAATCCATAGAACAGGCGGAAGAAAATTACAGAAGCATACAGGATAAATATAATGTGCAGTTAGCAACCAGTACCGACCTGATAGACGCAGAGAATTCGCTTCTTCAGGCAAGGACAAACTATATGAACGCTACAATAGATTATCAATTAGGAAAAGCGAAGCTGGAGAAAGCAATAGGCAGGGCCATATATAAATTTTAAAAAAATGGTAATTAAAAGGCTTGAATAATAACAATAATTCAATAATAGTTACGAACCTGACGAAGAAGTTCGGTAAATTTATTTCAGTGGACAATATCAGCTTCGAAGTGCATGAGGGGGAAGTATTCGGTTTCCTCGGTGCGAACGGGGCTGGCAAATCAACAACCATAAGGATGCTCTGCGGTATTCTTGAACCGACCTCAGGGGATGCTATTGTAGGGGGCTACAGCATAAACAAACAGCCCGATATGATAAAAAGGCAGATCGGGTATATGTCACAAAAGTTTTCATTATATAATGATCTTACTGTTGAGGAGAATATAAATTTCTTCAGCGCTATATACGGACTTTCCGGCGAGAGGCTTCAAATGAGGAAAAAGTGGATATTGAAAATAGCAGATCTCGAAGGGAAAGAAAAAATACTTTCCCACAACCTCGCAATAGGCTTCAAACAGCGTCTTGCTCTCGGGTGCGCCGTGATACATGAACCGAAGATCGTCTTCCTGGATGAACCTACAGGGGGTGTTGACCCGATATCTAGAAGAGGTTTCTGGGAATTGATAAACAACTTGTCAGAAAACGGCATCACCGTCTTTATCACTACTCACTACCTTGATGAAGCAGAATACTGCAACAGGATAATGATGATCGATGCCGGCAAGCTAATAGCAGGTGGAAGCCCGAAAGAGTTAAAATTAAACTTTCTGAAAAGCGTAATACTGGAAATAGAATGCGACCGGGTAGATGATGCGATTACTATACTGGATAAATCCGGATGGGTTCGGAACGCGGCCTATTTCGGCAAATTTTTACATGCAACGATACCTTCGGAAAACGGAGCTGCCGGGGACCTTGACAAAAAGATCAGCAGGATTAGAGAGCTTTTAACTGCCGGTAACGGTATCGAAGTAAAAAGGATAGATAAGATCATTCCTTCGCTTGAAGACGTTTTTGTAAATTTATTGGAAAAAGGCGAAAATAAATGATAAACAGGCTGTATGCAATTGCAATAAAGGAGTTTCGCCAGATACGGCGTGATCCGCGAACCGTCATCATTATATTCTTCTTCCCTGTACTCATGCTTGTGTTGTTCGGCTATGCGGTGAACTTTGATGTGGACCATATAAAACTGGGAGTATACGATGAGGATATGTCTCCCCTCAGCCGTGAGTACATAAAATCGTTAGAAAGCTCGGGATACTTTGATATCGTAACTTACATCGACAACCCGAAGGAAATAAATAAGCTGCTCGACGAAAAAACGGTTCAATGTGCGGTTGTTTTCCCGAATGACCTATCCGAAAAATTTTATGCTAACGAAAATGTAAAGATACAATATCTGATTGACGGTGTGAACGGAAATACAGCAACTGTAATAATGAACTACGTCAATGCGGCAACCAGGGACCTCTCATCAAAATACATGACAGAGACTTTAGCGCGCTCCGGCTTGAATTCGTATCAGCCCATAGACCTTCAGCCGATATTCTGGTTCAATCCTGATTTGAAAACGAGCGAGTTCATGATACCGGGTCTTGTAGCGTCCATACTCATCACACTTTCTGTTGTTCTAACCGCTGTTTCGATAGTAAGAGAAAAAGAATTAGGTACAATAGAACAGATAAATGTGTCACCGGTTTCGGCTATTGAGCTTCTTCTCGGGAAAATCCTGCCTTACACTCTTCTTTCACTGCTGGTTGCAGCATTGATCATCATCTCCGGTCATTTCGTATTTCAGGTACAGATAAAAGGAAATATTTTCCTTTTATTCATATCAGTACTTCTCTATCTTTTTGCATCGCTCAATCTCGGAATTTTTGTTTCAACAATAGCTGAATCGCAACAGGTTGCATTCCAGATGGGCATATTAATATCTCAGCTGCCGTCGAACCTGTTGTCCGGTTTTATATTTCCGATAGAAAGCATGCCGAAATTAGTTCAGTACCTTACAAATATCACACCTGCAAAATTTTTCCTGACGATATTGCGTGCAATATTGATCAAAGGAGTGGGATTGGAGGCATTCTGGGACCAGCTTATTTATCTTTTCATATTCGGATTGATATTACTTATACTGGCATCCATAAGGGTTAGAAGGCAGAGAATTTGAAATGAAGATAATCTATAATTTTGTTATTAAAGAGTTCCTCCAGTTCAAACGTGATAGAAGGATGTTCATGACCGTAATCATAGCCCCCGTTATACAATTAATATTTCTTGGCTATGCAGCGAATATGGACATTAAAGTTATCCATACAGTTGTATTCGATCAGGACAGAACAGAAACAAGCAGAAATTTCATAAGAAGCTTCGAAAGTTCGGGGTATTTTAATATTGATTATTATGTGGATAATTATAGTGACCTTACAAAGCTCATCGATAAAGGCGATGCGCTTGTAGGAATAGTAATACCAACGGATTTTGAAAAAAAGATCGGGGCTCACAGGACGGTTCAGGTCCAGACCATATATGACGGTTCTGACGGAAACAAAGCAGCTATCAGTGCGGGATATTCAATGGGCATTGCGGCAAGCTTCTCACAGGACATTGCTAATGAATATCTACAAACCGCCGGCATAAAAAAATCTTTATCAGGAACCATCGAGCCCGAAGTCCGGGTATGGTACAACCCTGATCTTACAACAAGGGTCTATATGCTCCCGAGTATCGTTGGACTGATAATCATGCTTGTTACCACAAGTTTAACTTCACTCGCAATAGTGAAGGAAAGAGAGATAGGAACGATGGAGCAGCTGATAGTCACACCCATAAAATCATACCAGATAATAGCAGGTAAGCTAGTTCCTTTTACAATACTTGGATTTTTATCCGCTTCGATAGTAATCAGCGTTATGAGGTTCTGGTTCGATATTCCGATAAAAGGCAGTGTAGTATTTCTCTTTTTCTCAGCCTTTCTGTTCATGTTGTCCACGTTGGGGCTCGGTCTGTTCATATCCACTATTGCAAAAACGCAGGTTCAGGCAATGATCACTTCAGCGTTCGCAGTTATAATGCCCATGATCTTCCTCTCCGGTTTCGCATTTCCTATCGAAAACATGCCTATTCTCATACAGTATGTTACTTATCTGGTACCTTTGAGATATTTTATTGTCATACTGAGGGGAATTATATTAAAAGGTATCGGATTAAATGAGTTATGGCCGCAGGTAACGGCACTGTTAATTTTCGGTACTTCAATTCTTTTGCTAAGCTCGCTGAGGTTCAGGAAGAAATTGGAGTAATACTGATCCTCTTCTATTAACGGTATTCAATTTATCGGTTTCCGCGTACAGTGAAGAGTGCCGGGGTTATAAAAAAAGTTTCCATTCACTATTGACAAAAGGGAAAAAGTTTTTTAGATTTACATAATTGGTCAGAGCATTTTAGGGATTAATGGCTATAATAGCTGGATATTGAAAAGAATAGCTAATTTTGGTATAATTTTAGATATTTCTCAAATTCCAAAGGTAAATTTATAGAAATAAAAATACTTGCTTTTCTTCAATTTAACATTTATATTTGGTGCGTAACTCTCTATGAAAAAACCATTCTACATAACCGGTATTTTATTTCTATTAGTATTGATCGGCGTTATCTATGCCGGTACGGAAATTCAGTACTTCACGGCCAAGAACGAATCAGACGCAATTCTTTTGGAGTGGAAAACGGGTATTGAAGATAACCTGAACCGTTTCGAAATCGAAAGAAGTGCATCGGATCCGAATAACTTCGTCCAGATCGGTACCGTACATGCTATCGGAAATAACTCGTATTACTTCTACCGGGATGAAATGACCATGAATCCACCCGCGCCAATTTACTATTACAGGCTGAAGCTGGTAGATAACAACGGAGCTTACACATATTCTTATACTATCACAGTAACACATATAATTTCAGGTGTAAGAAGTACCTGGGGCAGTATAAAAGCCATATTCAGGTAATCCAAAAGTCTGTACTTGTCATCTCATTGCTTAGAAGTTTTTCACTTATATTTCGCCAGTAGTTTTTTTAATTAACCGATTAATTAACTTAAAGAAATAATAATATGGTTGACAATACAACTTCAAGACCCGCCGTTGCTTCTATAACAGAAGCTGAAATTCAGGATGGTAAGACAATGGCTATATTGGCTTACATCATTTTCTTAATTCCACTTTTCGCAGCTCGTGATAAAAAATTCGCTATGTTCCACACCGAACAGGTCCTTGTACTGATAATCGTATGGGTTGTGATATGGATAGTATTTACTATACTCAGCATTATTGTGAGCAAAATCAGCAGTACTCTGGGATGCGGGCTGAGCATCATCAGTATACTGATATGGGTTGCATACCTTATCCTCTGGATAATGGGAATCATAAATGCAGCAACAGGCAAGGTTAAAGAATTGCCGATAATCGGAAGCTATGGTGCAAAATTAAACCTGGTCAAATAATAAACATCACTCATTCACATATAGGAGAAAAAATTCATGGCAGAAACAAGACAGCTTAACATTACACCGGAAGAAACCGAAGCCGGGAAAACTATGGCTATCATAGCTTATTTTATCTTCTTTGTTCCATTACTGGTCGAGGACGCAAAGAAAAATAAATTCGCAATGTACCACACGGAACAATCAATCGTCCTTATCATATTGAATGTGATCATTGCAATTGTGGGCACTATCACGTGCGGAATTGGTTTCATTTTATACATTCCATTGCTGGTATTGTATATTATGGGTATCATCTATGCGGCTAAGGGTGAAGCAAAACCGGTACCGCTGGTAGGCCAATACGGAGAGAAGTTCAATCTCGTAAAATAATGTTTTAATAAATTTATTTTATAACGCATTCGGGTTATTCCTGGATGCGTTTTTTATTTGCTAAATTATCCTATGCCATCAGAATTACAAATATCAAAAACATTTTTCCTCATTTCGGGTATTGTTAATATACTCATACTCCTCGGATGGTCAGGTACCTCTATTATAGGCGGGCTTTTTACATGCGGGATCGGATGCCTGATAGGGGTAGTACCCATGATTAATCTGGTCTGCTGTATCATGGATTTTATTGCCTTCAATAAACTAAACACGCTTAATAGGCTGGAAACTTACAATTCGATGCAGTTCGCTGCCGTTCTGGAGATAGTCACGATCATATCGGGAAATATCGTCAGCCTGATATTCGGAATAATGACTTTATCACACATCAATAAAGAAGAAGTAAAAATTTACCTGAAGAAAAAAGGAATATATTAAATACTAGGTTAATTCTTCCACCCCCCGCTTATAACTTTTGATAATTCACAATTCATTCTTCCGAATTTCGAGGAACTCAATCTTATTAATTAATATTTAAAAGAATAAATAATATTATTTTTTTGTATATTTGTATATCACATCAATTTATTTTTTAATTTCATAAGTGCCTGAGTTTATTCATCTTCATAACCATTCTCATTATTCATTGCTTGACGCCATTTGTACACCCGAAGGGCTGGTGCGTGCTGCCGTCGAGAACAACATGCCTGCTTTAGCATTAACAGATCACGGGGTTATGTACGGCGCTATGGAATTCTATAAGAAAGCGAGAGCGAACGGCGTAAAGCCTATCATCGGATGTGAAGTGTATATTCTTACAAAAGGATCGAGGTTCGATAAAGGCAAGGATACTGCACTGAAATATAACCCACTGCAGAACGGAAAGGTACAGCCGCTGCCCGAAAAAATATCAGGCAGAAAATCCAAATATGACCATCTTGTTCTGCTGGCAAAAAACGAGACCGGATACAGGAACCTGCTGAAGCTGACTTCTATCGGACATACAGAAGGGTTTTATTATAAACCGAGAATAGACGCAGAGGTTCTGAAGCAGTACAGAGAAGGCCTGGTTGCTCTTTCCGCATGCGCCGGCGGAGTGGTTTCTTCACACATTATTAAAGGGAATCTGAAAGAAGCAAAAGAATCGGCTATCATTTATAAAGAGATCCTCGGAGATGATTTTTACCTCGAGATACAGGATCACGGAATGGACATCGAAAAGCTCGTTCTCTCGGCGATGCCGAAACTGGCAAAAGAGCTGGGTATAAAACTGATTGCTACCAACGATATTCATTACATAAAACACGAGCATGCAATACCGCACAATATATATCTCTACATCAGCACGGACCTCTCCAAGGATAAGGAAGGAAAAAATATAGAAACGGATCTCCGTTACGGTACAGACCAGGTATACTTTAAGTCAGCTGAGCAGATGTGCGAGCTTTTTAAAAATTACCCGGAAGCTATTGAATCTACACTTGAAGTAGCAGAAAAATGCAATCTCGAGCTTCCGCTGGGGGTACATCACATGCCTAACTTCCCTATTCCCGAAGATTCGGGAGTAAATGATCTTGATGAATACCTCGCAAAGCTATCGCATGAGGGATTGACCAAGCGAATAAAGAATGTTACAACTGCAGAAACGGATAGGTTGAACGAAGAGCTTGAAGTAATAAAGAAAATGCAATTTTCTGGTTATTTCCTCATAGTTGCAGATTTCGTTAAGTATGCAAAGGAAAATCAAATTCTCGTGGGTCCGGGGAGAGGCAGCGATGCCGGTTCACTGGTCAGCTACGCGCTCGGGATAACTAACATAAATCCCCTCGAATATAATCTGCTGTTCGAAAGATTTCTGAATCCCGAAAGAATATCCATGCCTGATATGGACATCGATTTTCAGGATGATAAGAGGGATGATGTAATAAATTATTCAAAGCATAAATACGGGGATAACTCCGTCTGCCAGATAGTCACGTTCAATAAGCTGAAGACAAAAGCGGTACTGAAGGACGTCGGAAGAGTGCTGAACTATCCCTTCGATACGATGAATGAAGTGACCAAGCACGTGCCGTCCATATTTGGTAAAGTAAAATCGCTGGAAGACTGCTATAAAGAAATACCCGAATTCAAGAATTATTTTGACGAGGCACCGGAAAGAAAAAAGCTGTTGAATTATTCGATAGTGCTGGAGAACCTGAACAAGAATGCCAGCGTGCACGCTTCCGGGGTAGTGATAGCCCCTTCAGATATAACCGACTTTGCACCGATCTGCAGGACCCCGCAGATGGAAAACCAGTACATGACACAGTACGATATGAAAATGCTGGAAGATGCCGGTCTTATAAAGATGGATTTTCTGGGAATTAAGGAATTAAAGATTCTCGACCATACATTACGGCTTGTGGAAAAAAGGCACGGTGTGAAAATCGACCTCGACACGCTCCCGCTGGATGATAAAAAAACTTACGAGCTGTTTGCCAACGGGCAGACGATAGGAATATTCCAGTTCGCTAAGCCAAAGACGAGGGAATATCTCTCAAAACTGAAACCGAAGGACATCAACGACCTTGCTGCAATGAACGGACTTAACCGTCCCGGACCGATGGAGCTTATACCTGACTTCATCGATAAGAAACAGGGCAAGAAGGATATCACTTACCTTCACCCGTCAATTGAACCCATACTGAAGGAAACTTACGGTATTATTATTTACCAGGAACAGGTTATGCAGCTGGTAAGGCTTGTAGCGGGATACTCTCTTGCAAGAGCCGATATCGTCCGGCGTGCTATGGGCAAGAAGGACGCAAAGCTGATGAAGGAACAGGAAAAAGAATTCGTAGCCGGTGCTCTAAATAACGGTTACGACCGGAAAACCGCAAAAGAAATATTCAAGTTGATATTGAAGTTCGCCGATTACGGTTTCAATAAATCACACAGCGTTGCTTACTCCGTTCTTGCCTATTACACGGCTTACTTTAAAACACACTACCCGCTCGAATTCATGTGCTCACAGCTCAACTGCAGGAAAGATGACAACGATGAAATGGTACTGCTTATCAATGAATGCAGGCGTATGAAGTTAAAGATCAGCATGCCCGATATCAATGAGTGTTTCGCTGATTTCACTATAGACAATAGCGAGGATAACAGGATATTGTTCGGGCTTTCATCAATTAAGAATGTTGGTTCGTTAGCCGTAGATTCAATGGTCAAGGAACGGACTGAGAATGGGCATTTTATTAACTTCGTGGATTACTGCTCACGTGTGGAAACGCGTCTTATTAACAAGAAAACTGTTGAGTCGCTTATCTTTGCGGGTGCGTTCGACAGTATTGAGACTAACAGGAAAAAGCTCGCTGTTCACCACGAGTTCATAATGAGCATGTACGGCAACAGGAAAGCCGCCGCAGGGCAATCATCACTGTTCGGAGGAACTAAAGCACGCACGTCACAGGATAATATCTTGAACGGCGAAGCTTACGATGTTCAGGACTGGTCCGACAGGGAAAAGTTATCGCACGAGAAAGCTGTGCTCGGTATATATCTGAGCTCCCATCCCCTAGCGGATTACGAAGAAGAAGTGAACAGATGCTCCACACTGAAGTTCGGGGATGTGCAGGATATTGAGAACGAAAAAATAGACCTTTCCAAAAATGTGAGGATGTGCGGAATAATATCCCATCTTCTCGTAAAGCAGAGCAAGAAAGGAAACAGGTTCTGCGTTTTTACACTTGAAGATTTTACAGGACAGGGTGAATGTATCGTCTTTCAGACCGTGTACGATAATAACAGGGAGATACTTCAGAATGAATCCATCGTATCCGTTATAGGACGGGCGGAAGAGAACGGCAACACGATCAAGCTTATTGTAGAGGATGTGAAACCGCTTGTACGGGCATCAGGGGGAAAGAACGGGAAAACAAAACCGGAAGACGTAAGAAAAATAATAATTAAGGTCGATTCGGAAACATTCGAACCTGATAAATTATACGAACTTAGAACGCTGTTCAACTCATACAGCGGGAACTGCAAAGTGTATTTTGATATAGTGAGGAACGGCAATGAACATAAGCTGATGGAATTAGAAAATATGAATTTACGTTATAATGAAGCGGTAGAGAAGGCTCTGGGCGAAATTTTTGGTAAAAATAATATTACAATAAATTAGTATATTTGTGAAAAATAACTTAAAAGGAGATAATAAATAATGCATCCAATGGAAATAACAGATGGAAACTTTCAGCAGGAAGTGATAAACTCTGAGATGCCGGTATTGCTGGATTTCTGGGCGGTATGGTGCGGACCGTGCAAGATGATAGCCCCGTTCGTAGAAGAGATCGCAGGCGAATACAACGGCAAGATAAAGGTCGGTAAGGTTGATGTGGATTCCAATCCGCAGACTGCTATGACGTACGGTATAAGAAGCATTCCCACGTTATTGATATTCAAAGACGGGAAACTGGTGGACCAGATAGTCGGCGCAGTTCCTAAAAAGACGATAACATCGAAACTTGAAATGCATCTGCAACCAGCGTAAACAGGTTATAAAACCATATAAAAAAGACAGGTCTTAAGCCTGTCTTTTTTTGTTATATCACGTTACTTTTGAACAAGGGGGCTTGCCCCTCGACGAGTCGAGTCGTCGACCTTGTCTTATTTTCGGGTCCCCTTAGTGTCTCCGGCAAGGGACGCTGAGGACTTTGTTATAAACATGAGAGCTATTCTCCATCAGAGTCCTCTCCGAAAGACTCGGATGGGATTGAAACAAAAAAGAATCAATATTTTCTTTCAAGATTCATCTTTTACCCATAACCCCCCTGAATCCCCCCTTTAATTAAGGCAACTATATACCAGTTTGGACAAGGGGGGGGTATATAATTGATTATCCTCCTTGAAATTCTCGATTTTTACCGCTTTATGTTTTTTTTGTTGTTGGGAGGGGGTCTATACGTGGTGCGGTTAATATTACACCTGTTGTTTTCAACACTCTTAAGAGTTCCCTTTGTATCTCATATGATAGATTGGCTTGTTCGGCTTGATAAATTGGTGTGTAATATTTATCAAACTCGGTTTGATTTATATTTGTATAGCCCAACGTCTTTGACATTTCCAAAATTAGGTCAAGAAATTTCCGTTTACGGTTTTGAATATCTACTGTTTCTTGGGGTTGATAGAGAATATCATAATATTGATGCCATAAATGAAGTACTTTGGGACAATCATAGAAAACAACATCAATTGTATTTAGTGCAGTTACAAGATAAGGACTCGGCGGAATTGCATCACGATAAGAAATAATGGTATGAAAAGTATTAAATTTTATATTTCTTTTTTCGTGGCGATTTTGATACCACAATGTAATACATACGGCAGTGATGGGACTAATTAAAATGGCTATAATGGTTGTAATTTGTAGCCAAAGGGCTTGTTCTTGAGTGAGCATTTTTAACTCCTTTCAAGAGTTTAATTGTTCTTTGAAATAGTTTTTTTATAAATTAATCTTACAAAAAAATGAAAAAAATAGTAAGATTTATTAGACTTTGGCTATTCGTTAGAAGATTTATGAAAAAAAGAAAAGATGACTTATTACCTATTGAATTAGGTTAATAGTTTCTTAAGTCTTTCATATTCTTCTGTTGCTTTATCCAGCGAAGCAAATGCAAAAGCTAAGGGTTTAGAAAGTTCAGCAATTTTTATTTCTATGATCCAAACAGCTTTTGTTTTATATTTAATCATATCTATATAAACAATACTGGATTTTCTAATAATGCATTTTTGCTTTGATGTGTCAATTTCTATGAAATCGTTCATAAAATCTAACTCCCTTCGGTGAGTATAATATGTTCTTTGAAAATTAAATGCCCAGTTAAAACGTCTCGACAACGGGGAGCAACGAAATGCTCCCACTGGGTTTGTTCTAAAATCGTGTTTTATCCTAATTATTACAAGATAATTTTAGGGTATAAATTAGGTACTTGACAGGACAAGATTATTGTATTATATTCGTGTAGATTAAAAAACAAAGAAAATGAAATACAATAGCCTAATTCAAGTACAGGAACATTTTAAAGACGAAAAAACCTGCAGAGAGCATTTAGAGGAATTGAGATGGAACGGTAATGTAACCTGTCCGTTCTGCCACCACGATAAGGTTTATAAAACAAACATAGGTTATAAATGTGCAAATCCTAAATGCTATAAGAAATTTACGGTGTTAGTAGGTACGTTCTTTGAAAATACAAAGATTCCGTTAAGAAAATGGTTTGTTGCCATATACATAGCAACGTCTCACAAAAAAGGAATATCATCTTTACAGTTGAGCAGGGATATTGATGTTACTCAAAAAACAGCATGGTTTATGTTACATAGGATTAGAGAAATGTTAAATGCCAAAGCACCGAAAATGTTAAGTGGAATTGTTGAAGCAGATGAAACATATATCGGAGGTAAAAATAAAAACAGGCACGCAGACAAAAAAATCATAGATAGTCAAGGCAGAAGCTTGAAAGATAAAACAGTGGTTTTGGGAGTATTTGAAAGAAAAGGGGAAATAGATTCAATGCCAATTAAAAATACAGCAAGAGAAACTATACAACCGTTAGTTAAAAGTCTTGTTAAAAAAGGTAGTAAATTAATAACAGATGAACATTCAGCATATACAGAACTTGCAGGATATTATGACCATAGCATTATTAAACACGCACAAAAGGAATATGTTAGAGGTAGCATACACACGAACACAATTGAGGGGTTTTGGAGCTTATTAAAACGTGGAATAATAGGCATATATCATTCAGTAAGCGAAAAGCATTTAGAAAAATATTGTAATGAGTTTGATTTTAGATATAATACAAAGGATATGAACGAAGAAGAAAGATTTGATAAGTCAATTAGTCAATGTAATGGAAGATTAAAATATAACCAATTAATAGCATGAGAAAGAAGAAAGTTAGTAAATCTAAAGAAAAAGAACCGGATATACGATTTCAGAAAGATACTTCGAGAAAGTATGATCCTAAAGTCAAAATTAAGGGTGAACTGGATTCTGTATTGAAAGTGTTTGTTGATAATCCCTCACCCATTCTTGAAAAGAGAAAAGGGAATAAAAAGAAGTAATTTTTTTAAACTATTTTGTCCAAACAAGTATATAGTTACCTTAATTAAAGGGGGGATGCCCGGAGGGAAGGGGGTTTTAAAACGTAATCAAACAGCAAAGCTACTTTTATAACCATCAGAGTCCTCTCCAAGAGACTAGGATGGGACTGTAGATATTGTATTATTGGATTCCTGCTGGAGTTTATCCCGCACTTGATGTGGGGCAGGAATGACAAGTTAGTGTACTATTTCAACAGCACCCCCGCTTTAAGGCGGGATTTCTGCTAAAGTAACAAGTTACTTTAGCATCAACATTTTCCTTGTCCCTATCACATTCCCATCCACCGTCATCCTGTAAAAATACACCCCCGATGAACAGAACTTACCCATAAAGTCCACCTCATACTCACCGGCATTTTGTTTCTGGTCAACCAGTCTTTGTATTTCTCTGCCGAGTATATCGTATGCAATTATTCTTACATATCCCGCTGACTTCAGGCTGTATGGTATCACCGTGCGGGGATTGAAAGGATTGGGATAGTTTTGTTTTAAGACATAATCCTTTGGTAATTCCTTATTTTGCTGAACTATTCCTATATACCAGACCGTATCACCGCCTGTTGTTGTATGTATTCCTGTATAAATCAAATTGTTCGTCACGTAAGAATAATAAGAGACGTATGACCATCCTATTTTATTATTTACAAAATTCATTGTATAATACCCAGGTATACCAAATGATGTATCAGGTAATTGAAACAACCAGTTATTTCCGCCATTTGTGGTGATGTAAATAATTCCTCTACTTGTAGTTGGTGAATATCTCAATGAGCCACCGGTTCCTCGAATTGTATCCTTACTATTCTTAGAAAATTTATACATGCCACTAGAGGCAGTTATTAATCCACCAGATGGTAATCTTTGTATATGCCAATTTAAACCTCCATTTGTAGTTCTTACCATATTTGTATCACCCTCATTTGTATAATTATTTACATTAGATTTCCACCCATTTAAACTATCGGCAAAATACATATCAATGAATTCATTGTTCCAGCCGCCGCCACCCAGTTGAACCCAATTTTGGCCACTGTTCATTGTTCTGAACAACTGATAGCTAGTGCAGGCAAAGCCAATGTTGCGGTTGTACATATAGATCTTATTTATTGGATTCTCGAATAGAGATATCTGCTCGCTCCAATTGTTTGCACCGTCTATTGTTCTGTAGATGCTTCCATTTATACCATTTTCTACGATCCATATCGTATCTACATTTAACACGAACATATCATTGCAGTTTGGCAAGTTTGGTACATTTAGTGAAAACCAATTATCTCCTGCATTTGTACTTTTATACAGAAATGCTCCACCCGAACTACCTTGTGCTATACCACAAGTATATCCAATACTACTATTAATAAATATAACCCTTTTGAAATTATTCCTATTTTTAAATCTTATTGTCCAATTATCACCACCGTTCGTAGTCTTAAGAATATAACCGGAATCACTTGTAGTATTTATTTGAGTAACAGCCCAGCCATTCAAGCTATCTATAAAAGTAATATCATTTAATGGTTGATTATTCAAATTCGGCATAAACTGCTGGTACCAGCCGGACGGATGCGGCGTATCGGTAAAATTAAACCCGATGATGAAAATGAGGATTGCGAGGTAGAATAAGAGAGTGCTGCCCGCCTGAAGCGGGTTCGCCTGTGGCGAAAGTCTATCGAGTGAATTTCCCGCTTGAGGCTGGTTCGCTTGAGGCGAAAGTATATCGAGTGTATCGAGTTTATCGGGTGTATTTCCCGCTAAAGAAGGGTTCTCATTAGGTGAAAGTATCTCGGGTTTTAAGCTCATTTCTTTTTACTGCCCTTATTCTCTATATTATTTTTTTCATTCTTTATCTTAGTATTTTCCTGCTCGGGGTTCTTCATATCGGAAGCATCATTATCATTTATATTTCTTATCCAGATGCCTCTGCCGTATGTAGCCGCTGCTATATAAAATTTTCCGTTATGGCTTGTGCTGTCAATATATTTTAATTCTGAAATAATTAAAGAGCCGGGCATACCATTGTTCCACCGCTCCCAGTTCAAACCGCCGTTGGTTGACCTGAAAAACCCGAATGCGGTACCAAGGAATAATTTATCGGGGTCTGCAGGATTGGGAAACAGATCGCCGACCGCTATCATTTCGGGCAGATCGCCGGTTATATTTTCCCAGTTAATTCCCCGGTTTGTTGTTTTGAATATCTTTTCACCCGGTGAACTTAAGCCATCCATCAAAGCATAAGCCGTATTATAGCCGGTATACGGTAAACTTACGGTTCTCACGTCTGCTGAAGCAGGTAATCCCGAAGACCTTTCATACCACTCGCCTTTATCATACACTTTTAGTTTATTTACAGGATCCGGTTTCGGTCGTCCCTGAAAACATGCATAAACAACCGAAGGATACTGAGCTGAATGCGGTGTAACCCTGATATTATTCACGTTCTGAGAAAATGCGGATTCGTTCAACTTCATCCAGTTTTTTCCTAAATTTTTTGTATAGTAAACATATTTACTGCAAATGGTATAAAATACCGGTGGATTTCCCCTGTCATTTCTTATTGCGCTTAATCTCGGATTACCCTTGCAATCATCTTTTCCGCTGGTTGTTTTTGTAAACTTTACGCCGTAGTCGGATGATACAAA
>JBEKSX010000052.1:0-22259 GCA_049516635.1 Ignavibacteria bacterium
GTCTTCTAAAATAAACCACCCGATCTCTCCCGATTTGATCTTATAATAAGCAAGCCCATCGAACTCTCTTTCGTAATCGGAAAGGAAATAGATCACGCTGTTCTTGATATTGAACTGAGGGTTGTTATTTTTCATGTTCCCGCTGTGTTCGGTAATGTTTGTGAGCTTATTCGTCTCTCTGTCGAATAAAAGTATGTCCTGATCGGAATTATGATAGAACTTGCTGAAGAGAACAAACCTCTCATTTCTGCTCCAGGCAGCAGGGACCTCAATATGCACACTGGATGAGCTATTGATACATATTTCCTGTGAATTTTTTATATCGTATATGAATGAATCGAAAAACCTGCTGTCTCTCTTGTTGGATGAGAACAGGATCTTTTCTCCGTTCTTATCCCAGCTGGAAAAAAATACCTGTGAAACTTTGTGTGCCGGTGTCAAATATTTCACTTCTCCGCCTTTATCACTGATTAGATAAATCTGCTGGTTTTCATCTCCATTCCTGTCAGACAGGAACAAAATTTCCTTTCTTTTAGGTGAATAGCTTAATGATTTAACCGCATTTTCTTCCAGGGTTATCTGTGAAGTCCATCCGCCTTTTAAAGGAATAGTCCATATATTGGGTAATCCGTTCGTATTTGTAATATATGCTATTGTTTTACCGTTAGGTGAAACTGAAAAACCCAGAATCTGTCTAATCGCGAAAAATTGTTCAATTCTGTATTCCCTAAGACTGTTCATTGTTTAGGTTTATTTTTATTCATAAATATTTACAAAGATACTAACTTATGTTCAAATATTTGATGAAATTAACTTCTGGAAGTGAACCTTTCTTACATTGGTTTATTATTAATAAAAATATTATTAAATTAACAAACTAAAAGCAGCTAGCTTTGTTTTCCCTGGGTCTACCAGGAACTAAGGCCATCTTATTAAAGAATGAGATGATGTAGACGAAAATATGGCTTACGTATTTTAGATAAAAACACCAAATTGATAATATACTTCAGGGTAAATAACTTTCTATTTCAATGATTGACCTAATAGCGCTTAAAGAAAACATTTTTTCTCCGGGCTTAAACGATGTTAGGAAAAACTTTTTCGTTCTTGTATATAGAATATTTGGAGGGATTTTACCCGGATATTTTATCACATAACTTTGATATTGAATTAAATTTATATTTATATGCCATTTAATAATATCATTAAGAAAATATTTCTTTTAATAATACTCATCCTTTCTGTTAATATAACAACTTTTTATGCACAGGATAAATCCGGGGAATTATTGAAACAGGGGAAAGATCTTCTTGCGCAAAAAAAATATGGGGACGCTATAACAGTCCTTTCTAACTATATTGTAGAACATTCAGATACTGCAATAGGGTATTTATATAGAGCTGATGCTTACTACGGAGATAAAGAATACAAGTTGGCTATCGAAGACTTTAATGATGCAGAGAGCAGAGGTATAAAATCAGACTACTTATACTTTAAAAGGGGAAAGTCATATGACAAGCTGGATAATTATCAGAGTGCAATAAACGATTACAAAACAGCAATCAGCATAAACCCTAATTATCTGGATGCATTAAATGAACTTGCAGACCTTTACTATTTTACGCTTGACTACGCATCCTCCCTTAATATATATAATCTTATACTTCAGATAGAGCCCGTCAACGCTGCGGTTCTGAACAAGATCGGAAGGATATATATACAGCTAAAATCATATCCTGATGCTATCGCTTCTTATAAAAAGGCACTTGACATTGATTTATTGAATGCTTCTACCTACAGCAATATAGGTTATGCTTATTACTTGAATAAAGATACAACGACTGCAATCGAAACTTTGAATAAATCGATGAAGATCGATTCGAACTATGCATATGCTTATTACATTATGTCAATAATCAATTTCAACAAGGGAGATTATGAACAATCTTTGAATAATCTTAACAGGGTGTTAAAGCTGGATGCCCCTGAGCTGAACGATGCTGATATTTATACAAATAGGGCATTGTGTTACCTTAAACTTAATAATCCAACCATGGCAGAAAAAGATCTGGACTTTGCTATTAAAGTAAGACCCGATGATACATTAGCATATTATTACAGAGGGATGATCTACCTCGAGTCCGAAAGGGATTCGCTTGCCTCAGTAGATTTATCTAAAGTAATAACCCTCGATTCCAGTTCAGCCGGGTTTTATTTACAATGCGGTATTTCGTATAAAAAGATGGGCAGATATCCGGATGCTTTGATCAAGTTAAAAAAAGCACAGGAATTGCACGCGGATGATTCACTGACGCTCTTTAATTTGGGCGAAGTATATTTCGGACTTACAAAATATACCGATGCTATCAATTATTATAACAAAACACTTCAGGTCAATCCTAACTTTAAGCAGATATATTTGAAAAGAGGAAGTGCTTATTACAATCTGGGATTTTTCAGGCAGGCTGTTTCAGATTGGGAAAATGCTATCAGGTATAATCCCAGTATCTACTATGAAATAAAGCCATTACTGGATGATGCGAGAGTTAAAGCTGGACGTTAATTCAAACATATTTTATTTTTATGGATCACAACTTAATTACTACAGCATTTACGATTGACGGATATCGTGTTAAGCAGAACCTTGGTGTTGTCAGAGGGATCGTTGTGCGGTCTCGTTCGATCTTCGGAACGATTGGGGCTTCATTGCAAACGCTTTTTGGCGGGAATATCACTCTATTTACCGAGCTATGCGAAAAAACCCGCCGTGATTCTTTCGAACTGATGGTAAAACATGCGGAAGAATCGGGAGCGAATGCTATTCTGGGTTTCAGATATGATGCCAACGATGTAATGTCAGGTGTCACAGAAGTGCTCGCTTACGGAACAGCTGTTATTCTTGAAAAAATATAAATGCTTTAACTTCACTGTTAACATACTTTTAGTTATTATTACCTATAAATCTTCCCTTTCAACATCGAGATTTGTTTACTGTGAGCTTATTCAACCTGTATTAAACAGGTAATATTATATTTATCTTATACTTTGAAAATAAACAGCTCATATTCGCATTTATACTATTAATTCATTGATTGGATAAAATAAAATAATGAATTAAATTGTATAAACAGGGTTTTAATTTTAATAACATAAAAGGCAAACTAAATTATTAGTATTTTAACAAAGCGGATATAACATAAGAAAAATAGTATAGTTATAATTTTTTGCCTTGAAGAGTATGAAGACTTTATTGGAAAAGAAATATTTAAACACGTTTTTCATCATAGCACTTTTGATTCTGCTTGCCATCAACTATATAACATATAAGAATACTACCGAGCATTTCCAAGACGAAACCTATGTTAACAGTACATTGATAACCATTCAAACCGCTGAAAATCTTATTAATTTACTTACCGAATCTGAAGCTAACAGAAGGGGTTATCTTATCACCTCGAACGAAGATTTTCTAAAACAATACTATACTGCAATCGGAAAAGTTGACTCAGTTTTTAAGTCATTGAGGAATATTACAACGGATAATCAGAGACAACAGCAGTTATTGGATACAGTTGAACCTTTAATTATGAACAGGCGTGATATATTTAAAGAATCCCTAGAGCTGCAGGAAAAAAAAGGACAGATGCAGGGCATGAAGGAACAGATCCAATTTACCGAAAAAGGCAGGATAACGCTAGAGAGGATAAGATCACTGATTATAGAAGTGGAAAAGGAAGATAATAAAGATTTAACCCGTAGAAATATCGAGCTGGGTGAAAGCGCATCCAATACTATTGTTTATCAAATTATTGGAATAATTATAAGCTATATACTTCTACTTTTTGGTTTCATTCTCCTGAATCGTGATATTACACATAGAAAAACTTATGAAAAGGACCTGGAACACAACAGAAATTGGTTTTCAACCACGCTTTCCAGCATCGGCGATGCTGTAATTGTAACGGACCACATTGGTGACATAACATTCATGAACCCCGTAGCTGAAACTCTGACCGGCTGGAAATTTCAAGAAGCAAAAGGTGTTTATCTGGAACAGGTATTCAATATTATAAACGAAGACACCAGAACTAAACTGGAAAATCCGATATGGAAAGTTTTTAACAGCGGAAGGGTCGCAGGACTTGCAAATCATACTATTCTGATTAATAGACATGGCCATGAGATCCCGATTGATGACAGTGCTGCTCCCATAGTAAGCAAGGAAGGAAACATGCTGGGTGTTGTGCTCGTGTTCAGGGATATTACCAGACGCCGTAAAGCAGAGCTTGAATTGACAAACAGCCAGAAATTCATACAAAGGATTGCCGATTCTATACCCAATATTTTATATATTTACGAGCTCGAGACCCCGGCTATTACTTACGCCAATTACAAAGTGATCGAGATGCTCGGACATTCTCCACAGGAAATTAAAGGCATGGGAAGTTCATTCTTTTCTACTTTCATTCAACCCACGGATTATAAGAGGATAGTGAACCTTTTCCAGAGATTTCAATCGGCGAAGGATAATGAGATACTCGAATACGAGTATAGAATTAAAAATGCGAAAGGTGAGTGGAGATGGGTACACAGCTTTGACGTTGTGTTCAAAAGAGATAGCAACGGTAAAGCGGTTCAGATGCTCGGGAGTGCCCTGGATATCACGGAAAAAAAACATCTCGAGGAAGAGCTGAAAAAATACAGCGGTCACCTCGAAGAACTCGTTGAAAAAAGGACATGGGAATTGAAGACAACCAATGAGAAGTTACAGAAAGAGATAGTCGAAAGGATTAAAGCAGAAAAGAGCATAGCTGCCGCTGAGGAAAAGTTTCGCAGTCTTGTAGAATATTCTCTAATCGGCATATATATAATTCAGGATGAAAAGTTTGCATATGTAAATCCGAAACTGGAAGAAATATTCGGTTACCAGACAGGTGAGCTGGGCGGTAAAAATATCTATGATCTGATAAAAGAAGATGATAGAGAGCTGGTACGGGAGAATATACAAAAGAGACTGATTAACGAGCTGGAAAGCATACAATATATGTTCAGCGGTATAAAAAAGGACGGTTTACAGATAATTGTGGAGGTGAGAGGAACTAAGATGGAATATAACGGTAAGCAGGCGATCATCGGTTCACTCCATGATATAACAGAACAGAAACGTGCTGAAGATGCATTAAAAACACAGGAACGGTATTTAAGGACCATCATTGATACGAATCCAAACTTTGTTTTCGCAAAAGATTGGGATGGAAGATTTACCCTCGTTAATAAGGCAGTAGCTCAGGCTTACGGCACAACAGTTGAAGAACTAATCGGTAAGACCGATGCTGATTTTAATCCTAATAAGGAAGAAGTAGAGCATTTTATTGCAGATGACCGCGAAGTAATGAGTTCAATGATATCTAAATTTATTCCGGAAGAAACTGTTTATAATGCAGGTAAAGGTGAAACCGTTTGGTACCAGACTATCAAAGTGCCGTTTCTTTCTATGAGCAATGAAAAACAGGTTCTTGGTGTTTCAAATGATATCACAGCAAGAAAGTTTGCTGAAGAGCACCTTAAAAAATCACTCAAAGAAAAAGAAATATTGCTCAAGGAGATACACCACCGGGTGAAGAACAACCTCCAGATCATTGTAAGTCTGTTGAAACTGCAATCAAAATATATTTTCGATAAACGTGACCTCGAGATTTTCAATAAAAGCCGTTCTAGGGTGGAGACGATGTCTCTCATCCATGAAAAGCTCTACCGTACCGATGATCTTACTAATATAAATATGTCCAATTACCTGCGTGATCTGACTGGTCATTTGCTTCAGGCCTACAAAATCACCCTTGATGAGGTAAACCTGTCGATTTGTGCGGATGATGTCCATCTTGGAATTGATACAGCTATTCCATGCGGCCTTATTATCAATGAGCTGGTATCAAATTCTTTAAAACATGCTTTCAGTGAAGGGCAGAAAGGCAATATCTCTATTGACCTGCGCCGTGAGAAGGACAAGATTTTATTGAACGTAAGCGATGACGGAGTAGGAATGCCGAAGGATTTCGATCTGAAAAAGTCTGAAACCTTCGGATTACAGCTCGTTACAACCCTTGCTAAACAGCTTGATGGCAGTTTTAGTATAGAGAGCAAAAAAGGAACTAAGTTTTTATTCAAATTCGGAGAGCTCAAATACAGGGAAAGAATATAGCTCTGCTGATTCCTGCAAAATAAATTCATATTATCATTATAATGGATTTTTGGGATAAGATACCGAATGATCTTTTCAATTTCATAATAGTAGTTCTTTTCTCATTACTGATTGGTCTGGAACAGAGACGTCTGCAGACCGACAAGAATTACCATTCTACGATCTTCGGCACTGACCGTACCTTTACTTTTATTGGTATCCTGGGGTTTATCCTGTATATGCTTGATCCCAGGAATTTTGTTCCTTTTACCGCTGGTGCATTAATTCTAGGTTCTCTCTTCGGAATATATTATTATAAAAAGGTTACGCTGTTCAAATCCTTCGGGATGACGAGCATCATTGTTGCTCTTCTGACATATACCCTTGCTCCCATAGTTGTGACACAGCCGAGATGGTTGTCTATTCTGATTGTGGTCTCCATCCTTATACTTGTGGAAGTTAAAGACTACCTGCAGGAATTTACAAATCGAATAGACAATACCGAGTTTATTACACTAGCAAAATTTCTGATAATTGCAGGCGTTGTACTCCCCATCCTTCCGAGATCACCTATATTCAGCTTTATTAATATTACGCCTTATGATATCTGGTTTGCAGTTGTTGTTGTATCAAGTATATCATATTTGAGCTATCTTCTGCAGAAATTCATCTTTCATAAAGCGGGTATTTTCATTTCGGGACTGCTTGGCGGATTATACAGCAGTACAGCTAGTACGATCATACTTGCACGGAAGAGTAAAGAAACGAATTCGAGAACTAATATCTACGGTGCTTCAATTATTATCGCAACCTCGATGATGTACGTACGTATTCTGATACTCATGTTTATATTTAACCAGAACCTGGGCATTCTTTTGCTGCCGTACTTCATTATCCTTATATTAATATCCTTAGCTATGGCTCTTCTATTATACATTTTCGGAAAACCTTCACAAGCAGGAGAGCAGGATATACAGCACCACAAGAACCCTCTTGAACTGAAGATAGCTTCAATATTCGCTATCCTTTTCATTGTGTTCAGCTTAGCAACTTATTATACTTTCCATTTCTATGGCAATTCAGGTTTGAACGTTTTATCTTACGTTGTGGGATTCACCGATATTGACCCCTATCTGCTTAACCTGTTCCAGGGGAAGTATCAGATCGATATGGCTATTATCGGAAGGTCAACACTTCAGGCAATTATTTCAAATAATATTTTAAAAATAATATATACAATAGCTACTGCGGATAAATTGACAAAAAAGTTGGTGTTGCTTGGTTTAGGATTGATCACAATTGTAAATATTCTCATCATGATCTTTATTTAATAAAATTATTTCATTATACGGAATTTTATGAAACCTGACAAAGAAAAATTAGTTACAGTGCTTTCAACGGGAAATGAAGCAATTATCTCACTCGCTAAATCAATCCTCGACGATGCCGGTATTCAGTACTTTGCCAAGAACGAGGGCGTCGAAAACCTAATCGGTATAGGTGTTATAGGTACGGGCTTCAACCCTGTTATAGGTCCTATTGAACTACAGGTCCTGGAAGAGAATGAAGAAGAAGCGAAGAAGCTCCTTACGAGCTTATCGGATGAAGAAACTAAATAAGTTTGGAAGCATTATCTAGTCTACATCTACTTTTTAAAGAGTTTAGAACTTTGTTAAGTTCAAAACGGTTTGGTTTAATGAGGATTTACAATAATTTAAAAGGGTAAGGTGTATGGTCGAAGTTATTAAACTAGTCATCAGTATAGTCTTATGCCAGTTAGCAGGATTTATCGGTTCTATTTATACACGTGATTCGGTAGAAACATGGTACAAAGTATTGAATAAACCTTCGTTTAACCCGCCAAATTGGCTTTTCGGACCGGTGTGGATCACATTATATGTACTAATGGGTATCTCAGCTTATTTTGTTTGGAAAGAAGGCTTTCAAATACGGGAAGTAAAATATGCGCTCTCGATTTTTCTCATTCAGCTTGTTTTTAACTCACTCTGGTCGATCGTGTTCTTCGGGTCAAGGTCAATAACTGGGGGATTGATAGTAATAATAATATTATGGGTTTTGATACTTGTTACAATACTTAGTTTTTATAAGATCTCCGCAATTTCTGCGTACCTATTGATTCCATACCTCCTATGGGTTACTTTTGCTTCAGTTTTAAATTTTACTATCTGGCAGTTAAACTGAGAAAAAAGAAAGTCCAAGACTAATTCAACTAAAATCCGTTAGAACAGCCAATTTTATACACTGAGAGTTTTCTGAAAAATCGACCCGCTAACAGACTTAATACAACCAGATATATTCTATCCCCTTTAAAAATGAAACTTAATTGAATATATTAGCGTAATATAAAGTAGAGTAAAAACAATCATACTACCATGAAAAATAGAAAATATCTAATTCCAATGTTCTTTATGCTCATTTCGATCGGAGTGTTGATCGGAATGAAGGTGAACACGGCTACGTCCGGTGACGATCTTTTTGAGAATGTAAAAAAATTCAACGAAGTACTCACACTTGTACAAAAAAATTATGTAGAAGATGTAAACACAGATAAGCTTACTGAAGCTGCAATCAAGGGGCTTCTATCGGAATTGGATCCGCATTCGGTCTATATCAATGCAGAACAGTTAAAGGTAGTGAATGAGGATTTTAAAGGCAGCTTTGAAGGGATAGGTGTTGAGTTCGATATAATTAATGATACTATCACGATAATTACACCGATTGCAGGGGGACCCTCCGAAGCACTCGGTATACTTGCGGGTGATAAGATAGTGAAGATTGACGGTGCTTCATCGATTAAAATGACGCGTGAAGACGTTCCGAAAAAACTGAGAGGACCGAAAGGAACAAAAGTGACGGTTACCATTTACAGACCAGGTAACCCGAACCTGATGGATTTTGTTATTACGAGGGATATTATTCCTATATACAGCGTAGATGCCTCATTTATGATAAATACTGACGTTGGTTACGTAAGAATTAATAGATTTGCTTCCACAACCTATGACGAACTATCTAAAGCTCTCTCTACAATGAAATCACAGGGGATGAAGAAGCTCATCCTTGACCTCAGGAATAATCCCGGGGGCTATTTGGATCAGGCATTTAAAGTAGCAAGCATGTTCATAGAAAGAGGGAAAAAGATTGTTTATACCAAGAGCAGAATTCCCGCTTATAATGATGAATATGTATCTGAAGGCGGTGAATATACTGACATCCCGCTTATCCTTCTGGTTAATGACGGTTCGGCTTCAGCAAGCGAGATCGTAGCGGGAGCGATACAGGACTGGGACAGAGGTTTGATAGTCGGAGAAAATACTTTTGGTAAAGGTCTGGTACAAAGACAGTATGATCTTTCCGATGGTTCTGCAATTAGGGTGACAACCTCCAGATATTATACTCCTTCTGGAAGATTGATCCAGAAACCTTATGTGGGTGCTCAATATAAGAAAATGACTGATACTGAACAGGAAGGTGATAACCTTCTGCATCAGAATGATGTCAAAGATACTACCCGCCCGCAGTTCAAGACTATGGGAGGCAGAACGGTTTACGGCGGGGGTGGAATAACTCCCGATTTTATTGAAAAACTCGATACACTTACACCGTATTCGGTTCAGCTGAGAAGACTAAACCTATTCCTGGAGTATACGAACAACTACTATGAAGCTAATAAAGATAAGATAAAATCAGAGTACACAGATTATATCAAGTTCAGGGATAATTATACAATCACCGATAATATGTTAAATGATTTTAAAAATCTGGCATCTCAGCGTGGGGTTGCTTTTAATGAAGAGCAATGGAACCGTGATATAGGATTTATTAAGACAACGATAAAATCGATCATAGCCAGGTCTATATGGGGAAATAACGGCAGTATGGCAGTGTGGCTGGCTGACGATAGGCAGTTTAATAAAGCAGCGGACCTGTTCCCGGAGGCAGAAAAACTTGCCCATCTGAGATGATCTTTAGGAAATATTTAATATTTTTTATAGTCTTATTATCCCTCGCGGGTAGTAAGACTTTTTCACAATCGGATGTATTTGAAGACGGCGAAGAATTGTATTATGAGGTCTATTATTCTTTTATCAATATCGGGTGGGTGAAATTTAATACAAAAAAGCTTGATAATGACCACTATCTGTGTACCGCCGTACTGAGATCAAATGACGCGCTTCCTTTTGTGACTGTAAATTTTGAGTTCACCAGCGAGATACAAATAAAAGATAATAATATCAGACCTCTCAGGTTCGAATCTAAAGAAATCAAGCAAGGGAAGACAAGCCTCATAACATATCATTTTGATTATGATAGTAGTTTTATAGATATCAAAAAGACAGGTTTTGAAGGTCTGATCGAATATGAAAAAAGGATGCCAATATACGCTGTCTATCAAGATGGTCTTTCTATATTTTATTATGCGAGATATAATTACTTTAAAGACTATACAAAGGATGTTCCGGTTTTATTCAATCAGGACAGCTCGAGCATAGAAATAAATTATAACATAATAAAGAAGGATATTGACATAGGGGCTGTGGATTACGATATTTCTTCATTACTTCTGCAAGGCTCGACTAATTACCAGCTTGTTTTCGGTCTGACAGGTGAGTTTTCTGGATGGTTCACCAGTGATGCAACCAGGATACCCGTTAAGGCTAAATTTAAAGTTAAAATAGGTAATGTTACTCTTGAACTTAAAAGCTGGCAGCGCAGGAATTGGGTTCCGCCAAAATATTGAGATTTAGGATGATTCTACCATATCAAAATAAATATCCTAATATAGATCCGACCGTTGTAGTAGCCGAAGGAGCCTATATTATTGGAGATGTTGAAATAGGAAAAGATTCCAGCATCTGGTTCAATACCGTAGTAAGGGGAGATGTAAATTACATTCGCATTGGGGAAAGGACTAATATACAAGATCTTACAATGGTTCACGTTACGTACAAGAAATATCCGACTTTCATTGGGAATGATGTTTCTGTGGGTCACAGCGCTGTAATTCACGGATGCAGGATAAAAGATTTCGTAGTCGTCGGTATGGGGGCGGTAATACTTGATGATGCCTTAATAAATAACTATTCATTCATAGCAGCAGGTTCAGTGGTTAAAGAGAAGTTTGTGGTTCCTGAAGCAACGCTCGTGGCAGGGGTTCCGGCTAAGATTATTAGGGATCTAAGACCTGAGGAAATAGAAAAAATTAAGCAGAATGCTAAAAATTATCTTTTTTATATAGAACAGTATAGAAAATATAATTTAAAAAGTGAAGGATTCCAAAATAATTTGACTCTTGAAAAATAAGCAATTTTTGCATATTTTAAGTGTTGAATTATTATGAACTTTTACAATTGAGCTAATGTGTCACTTTAATTTCTGGATTTTAAATTTATATTGATAAAAAAAATACTTAAAGATCAAAATAATTCAAATCATTCTAATATTTTAATCAGGAATTTCCATCCCTCAGAAAAACCACCGATTAGTAAAAAATCTATCTGTTCTATTATTCGCAAAGTCTTTGAAAAAGAACAATTACACTTAAGGACTGTGGAACTTGACTTTGTTACAGATAAAGATATTGAGAACAGGAACAGCTTTGCTTCCATGATTGGTTCTGTGAGCGATGGGGCACGGCTTATCAGAAAAAGATCAGACTGACTGTCACCCCCCAGCGATGATTCTGTCGGCGGCTGCAGGATTATTAAGAGGAAGTTTAATAATGGATAAACCTTTCTGATCGGTCGCAGCGTTAAATGCAAAAGTTCTCCCGATTTTTTCCGACCAGAATCCGGTTATTCTTGCTGACTCATGTACATGACCATGCAGGGTAATCATGGGTTTCCGTTCTTCAATGAACCTTTTGATCGCAATGCTACCGACATAAACATCAAGGGGAACATGATCAATTTTCACTCCGTCGAGCGCAGCACGGTCCAGGTTGGTCTGATACGGAGGGGAATGGAACAGCATGATCGCACTGGAAAGATCATCTTCACCGGTCAATGCGATAAGGTCCTTCTGAATGGTGCAGTATTCAATGTCCTCTCCTGTATCGATGGTCCGGATTCCTTCCGTCGGAGACACACATCCCGGATCGATATAACGGGAAACATCATACCGTTCCCAATCTTTCAGTCGGAACGGAGTGGGAGGTATACAGGCATACCCATAAACAGGGAAATTTTCGAAGTGGGTTTTCCTGTTGTGAATGTATAGCCATAATCCCTCCGCCTCGCCCCTGAACAGATATTCTTCCTCGATCCGCGGATCATCATTACCCATGATGATATAAATGTCTGGGAAATGGTCATTCATTTCCTCTTTCAGCAATCGGAACTCCGGAAGAAGGAAATCAGTAAAAAAATCTCCGCGGGAAATATACCGGGCAAAATGGGGTGTTATGTCCCCGCCGATGAACAACGCGGGTGGCACATCATTCCGTACCAGTCTGACCAGTGTATTAAACTGGTCTTTATCTCCATGGAGATCAGAAACAAAATATGCTGGGTTCTTTTGTGTCACAATATTCAGGCCTGGTTTTGAATCATTCAGGGTACAAAACTACTTTGATTATCTATACCTTTTACTATCCCTGAAAGTATAACCGGAAAATTCTTCTATCTCATAATCCTCGATGAATCAACCTGCAGCCCTTTCATGAAAAATGACTGGCTGGACTGAACCAAATGTACGATCAAAAAATTTTGTATCGTTACAATTCTCGAATTAAACCAAAGCTTCAAAAGACTCGACAGACAGAAAGGAATCGTCAGATATTTGCCCTGTTTAGGGAGAAATCATCCGAATGCAACTTTGTCCAGTAAGGAGAGCTTCACTGGACTAGGAGACAAAAATGTCGCCTTTTTCTTTTACTGGCAAGGGATACAATGGTTACAACACTAATGAATATAACCATTTGTTAAATCATTCTCCATAGAACAGCAATGATAATCTGATACAATTGATGTCGTATTAAACAGGCAGATAAACATACATTGGCTAAAGCTCGTGAAATTGATCAGAGCAAAATTGATCTTAGGAGTTTTTTATTCAGATTTTATAAAATTGGTTATTTTTATTGACGAAAAAGTAAATAGTTAATTTGGAAAGACATGAACAGAAAAGCAGTTGCATATTCTTTAAGTCTGGTTCTATTGCTCTTTTTTCCACTGATTGTTCAGCAACAAAAACTCCTGCTTAATGCCAGTGAGATAGATCAGAAATTCTCCCAGGTATGGAAAACCAGTGAAGCGTCCAGAAAAAAATATTCCTGGAAGGCCAAGACAGAAGTCACAAGAGATGACAAGGTAATGCAGGTACTCATTGAGGAAATTTCCTACGAATCAAAAGGACTGCAGATCCGAAAAGTAATAAGCAATCAGGAAGCTCCACTTCCCTCGACTGTTTTTATCCGCCAGATAGCCGAAAATCAGAAGTCTAAAATCGTTGCTTTTATGAGTGACCTTCGTATTTTCCTTGAAAAATATGCTCTTGAAGATGACAGTACTAGACATTCTTTTTTTTCGAAGGCAAGCATCACTACCCCTGATGCGAGAGGACAATTATTGGTTTCGGGTTCCAATGTTCTCACTAAAGGAGACAAATTGAAATGGTGGATTGATACTCGATCCTATACCATCACATATGCGACTATTTCAACGACTTTTAAAGGCATAAGTGCGGAATTTTCAGCTACCTACTATCTATTGCCAGGTTTGAATTATATGTCTCAGGCGACGATCCTCGTTCCTTCAAAAAATATGGTCATTAAGCTGCAATTTTACAATTTCATAAAGCATTGATGATTTTTAACTTCCCGGAATATAAAAATCCTCGCCAGTTTACAGGTCAAAAGGTGTAATTAAGTGCAAATTTCCAATTACCTCATTGATGAATTGTTTGTCCCTTATTAATAAAAAAGGCAATATCAATGTGTTATAATATTTTGAAAGTATACAAATGATTGCAACTTTGAGCAGTAAGTGGAACAGCAAAAGCCGCGATTCAGCGGCTTTTTTATTTCGCACTTCTCACTCCGCACTTTGCGTTTCACATTTAGGATTTAAATACTCGAAAAATCGAATAACGATTTCTGAAATGCGAAGTATTCATGAACTCCGATGAAATTGTGATTATGTGAATAATTTCGATCGTAGTTCAAACTGAAAATTGAATATCGTTGTTCGATCGGAAAAGCCACTTCCGATTAATCATTATTTTTGGTTGAATCAACCTTCAGGTCAAATGACCAATTCTGGCTTTCTCTGATCCCTTTTCCAACAGCCTGGATGGGTGAGCACGGTTTTGCGGGTCCTCCCGTTGCGTTATATGGGATCGTACGTCTGATGGCTGCTGTTGCTTACTATGTTCTGGTTCGTTTTATCCTTTACAGACACGGGAGGGATTCGGTTCTGGCCAGGGCGATCGGTAGCGAATTCAAAGGGAAGATCTCGGTAGGGATCTATGCCCTTGCTCTATCCTTTGCGTGTTTATCTTGCTCTTGATGACACAGGTGCTTTATGCGCTGGTGGCGTTGATATGGCTCATCCCTAATATGCGGATTGAACGGCTCTTTAAGAAGAAGAAATGACAGGCTTCATATGAGGTCGTCTCCTTGTAGACCATTACTGATCATTCTGCAGCACAGAATTTATTCTCCTGTCATCAACTTGTATTTCGCATATTTGTTCCTGAACTGGCACTGGGCATCGATGAATTCGTCCTTCGCTTGCTGCAGAACAGCCTCGGCTTCAAGCAGATCGGAGATCCCGATGATCCCGGCCTTGTAATTATCCTGGCTGATGCGGAGGTTTTCCCTGGCCTGGCTTACCGACAGCTGCGAAACGCCAATCTGGTAATGGCTCTCCTCAACTTCATTGGCGGCCTGGCGGATCTGCAAAACAAGCAGTTCGGTGTTCTCCTGCAGGGCGCTTTGGGCTTGCCGGACTTCCAGTTCCTGCTTATTAATCTTGTGGATGCCTGCCCACCAGTCGGTGATGGGAACATTCAGGCTTACCATCCCAAGGGCATTGTTAGTGGTCTTGTTCATGACATTGTAGGTAAAACCTGCTCCCACCAGCGAAAGTTGGGGCATGTATTCGCCTGCTGACAGCTTTTTCTGCACTTGTTTTACTTCCACTACCTTGTTAAGCAGATGGTACTCGCTGCGGTTTTTCACAAGCTGCTCGGGGTCCTGGAACACGACGGCTGCCAGTTGCATATCGGGTGAGGCAGCGAAAATGAGCGCACTGTCGTATGGCAGACCGATGTGCTGGCATAAGGCGCGCCTTGTGAGATTGATGCCGTTCTTCAGCTTCAGCAGGCTGGTCTTCAGCTCGTTCTGCTTTAGCTGGACTTTGAGCACATCGTTTTTCTGTGCAAGACCGGCTTTACTGTAATTGTTTACATCACGGTAAAGGGTGTCGAGCATTTGCTGGTAACTCAGGATGGTCTTCTCTTTCTGGCTGAGTGACTGCAGGGTCCAGAACAGTTCTTCGGTTTGAACCAAAACCTCGTTGCTGGTCATCTTTTTCTGATATACGTTCACATCTTCTCCCAGCCTGGCCAGCTTGTATCCTCTCCTGATCCTGCCCCCAGCATAAACAGGCAGGGCCACGGTAACGGCTGCGGTATTCATGTAATCGACCAGACCTATTGAGAGTGCCGGGAAATAGGCGAATTGCGTTGGGTTCACAAGCTGGGCAGGATTTTTACCGTCCCAGACAGGAAGGTTCATCTGGGGTGTTTCGATCTTCATGAGATAATCGGATGTACGAAAAGCAAAGGCTGCAGCGCTGACTTTCGGGAAAAAGTTTGTAAAGACTTCCCTTTTCTGCTGATCGGCTGCCCTCACCTGCAGCTCCGCTTCCCTGATTTTGTGGTTGTTCTGCAGGGCAAGCTGCTTGCAGGAATCCAGGGTAATGACCTGGGCCTGGCTTGCGTTGAGCAATGAAACGCCGGCCAGCTTGTTGTGCTGTTCAAAGGCGTTTGGCTGGGCGCAGAGTACCACGGGGCACAACGACAAAATATATATCAGCTTTTTCATCTATTTTTATCATTGACTTTCCAATAAAGTACAGGAAGAATGGTAATCGTCATGAGAAGAAGGCAAATCCCGCCTGCAAAGATCACAATGCCAACCGGAGCCCAAAATGAACTTCCTCCGATTATCATGGGCACAACACCGACAGATGCGGCAGCTGAAGTTAAAAAGATGGGAATCATTCTTCGCTTGCCGGCATCGTA
This sequence comes from Ignavibacteria bacterium, assembly GCA_049516635.1. Classification (GTDB taxonomy): domain Bacteria; phylum Bacteroidota; class Ignavibacteria; order Tepidaquicellales; family OLB5; genus JBEKSX01. The sequence continues at coordinate 16,451 of JBEKSX010000052.1, forward strand.
AGCGGCATCTCTTGCCTCCAGTCCATCAATTTTAAAACGCTGCTCGGCATGCTGGAACATCAGGATCGCATTCCTTACTGTCAGACCAAATAACCCAATTATCCCCAATGCCGCCGTAATTCCTACTGTTAAATTTGAAATCCAGAGGCCGAATACTGCACCGAACATGAACAACATTAATGTGAACAATGAAATTAATGTCAGGCCGAATCTTCCATAAGTGAATAAGAAGAAAAAGAAAATAATAGCAAATGCTGCAATAATAGCGTAGATAATAGTCCTCAGGTTTTCCTTATCATATTCCGGTTCCCCCCCGATCTGGTATGTTACACCTTTGGGAAGCGCCGGTACAATTTCTTTGGCTATCACTTTCCGGATAACAGCGAGTGGCCTGGAAGCTATCACAGCGCGTTTCGTGTCGGCAGTCACCGTTATGGTACGTATACCGTTTCGACGTACTATACTGTTTTCACCCCACACAGGCGTCACTGTTGCAATCTGGCGTAAGGGTATGCTTACGGTTGGTATAATCGTTGAAATGTAAGTATCCGAAAGGTCTTCCAGAGTTGCTTTACCATGCTTTTCGCCGGTTTTCAGGACAATCGGAATATTGTCGTTGTTCTCGCTCACGGAGCCCATTGAGAATCCATTTGTTATTAACGCAATGTTTGCCGAGATAATGACGCGCGAACCACCCACCTGCGATGAAGCAACCGGGTTAAGAGCTACATCCATCACCGGGAGCGGTTCTCCCCAATCGGTATGGATATTCGTTAGTTCTGGCATTTTCCGCATCTTCGCCATTAAAAGATCCGCGGCCTTTTTCAGTTCTTCAGCATCTTCTCCGTAAAAACGGAATTCGAACGAAGGCAGATGCTGAAAGTCTATCTGCTTGAATTTTATATATGCATTACGGAAATGGTGTGCATAAAGATCCGTGTAATCATCCAGCACGGCCCCGGTCTCACCAGGAGAACCTGTATTGACAATGAATTGTGCATAGTTATCAGAAGGCATCTGGGGCGCATAGGTAATATGAAACCGGGGTGAAGACATACCCGTAAACTGGGTAATGGATTTGACGCGTTTATCTTTTGAGAGTATTATCCTCATTGAATCGGCAACCTTGGCTGTCTGTACTAAAGGAGTCCCGTCAGGCAAATGGATCTCAACTGCAAATTGATTGCGTTCTGCAAGAGGACTCATCCTGAATTTAAGATGAGGAATGATAAAAAGGGAGGCCACTATTGATAAAATGCCGATGGATATGGTCAGCCATGCATGACGAAAATTCCAGTCAAGCAGCTTTATATAAGCGTCATGAATTTTTTCAGTTATCCTCTTTTTTTCCGGCTTGACTTTATTTTTCCCGGGTTGCTTGATAATAGCAACTTCGAGAATTGGTACTACAGTTACAGCCAGAACAAGTGATATCATCAGGTTAATGGTAAAAGTAAAAGGGAAATAATACAGAAATTCAGCCCACTGGCCTTTAAACAGTACCAGCAGGGGATAAAATATCAGACAGATGCACGTTGTTGCAAGAAACATGGGCATAAAGTACTTATGGGCACTTTCAACAGCTGCATCCCAGGGCGTATCGCCGTTCCTGATACAATGAATATATCCGTCAATAATAACGATTGAATTATCCACAGTCATTCCAAGTACCACAACCAGTGCTGCAAAAGTCACCGTATTCAGAGGTATTCCGAACAGGTACATTATCCCGACCGATATGAAGGTATTAAGCGGGATGACAATTGCTGCTACCATTGCTGAGCGGAACGGGAAGAGGATAATCACTACCAGGATGACCACTAAAATTGCCATGGACAGGTCCTTGAGGAATGACAGAACAGAACCGCTCACTACGTCAGCCTGGTTGGTGATAGTGTCGATTGATACGTCCTGTGGAATACTGGCCTTTTTAAATCCGGAAATTGCATATTCGACATCTTTACCAAACTTCACAATATTGTAACCCTCCCTCATCTCGACGGAAAGAACCAGGCACGGATTGCCATTATAAGTAATATATTTATTGTCATCAGGATATTCCCTGCTAACCTTTGCCACGTCCCTGACACGTATCATGTTCCCGCCACCGTCGCTGAACAGGATTTGGTCCTCAACTTCTTTAACACCCGAATAATTGGGAGCCAGATGAACAGGAACTTCCACATCGTTATTTTTAACAGCCCCTCCGGGGGCAAACGATTGGGCAAAAAACTGGGCTGTCAGCATCTTGTCGCTGATTCCGTATGACGACAGTTTGTCGCGGTCGACGGATACCGTTATCTGTTCCTGCTGTTCCCCGTAAAACCGGATATTGGAAACCGATTCGATACGACGCAAGCGGTCCGACATTTCTTCAGCATATTCCTTGAGTTCTTTGTAGGAACGCTTATCCGATTCTATCACCACCAGCAATGCGGAAACATCACCGAAATCGTCGTTGGCTACAAGTGCCAAGACACCCTGGGGCAGCGACAATTTAAGGGTGGTGAGACCGTGCTTGATCTTTGACCATACTTCGTCCTTGTTCTTCACATTGTCGTTTAGTTCGACCATGGCGTAGCAGATCCCGTTCTGCGAAGTAGTTATCGTGTAGTTGCGTTTTACTTCGGGATAAGTAAACAGGAACCTCTCCAGGGGGATTGCGAGCTGTTTTTCCACCTCTTCGGATGTCGCACCCGGATAAACACCGACAATGATGCCCTGACGGATCGTGTATCCGGGAAATTCCTGCTTGGGCATAATCAAAAGGGAGATAATGCCTAGAGCAACCAGCAGGCCTGTAAGCAGGAAGACAATGGCGGAATGACTCATCGACCACTGAACGATACTATACTTGCGTTTCATTTCACGTTGATTTTACCGCCTTCGCTGACTTTCTGGTAACCTTCCGTTATAATGCGATCGCCGGCCGAAAGCCCGCTTGTAACGACCACACGGTTACCTTTGGCCATGCCGGTTGTGATAATCATTCTTTTCGCCGTTCCCATGTCATCCATCCAAACGAACTTCTTACCGTCGGATGTCGTTTGCACGATATTAATAGGGACGGTAATCACGCTGGGCCTGTTGCCGGTACTTATAACTATTTTGCAGATCATTCCCGGCAGAAGTTCCCGCTTCGGGTTGGGGACTGTGACATAGGCAGGATAGGTATGTGAAATCATGTTCACCGACACGCTTTTTTCAATCCCCGTTCCGTGAAACACTTTGTCCCTGAGTGCTGCCACGGTTATTTCAGATTTGCACCCGGCCGGGATCAGGGATATTTCACCCTCGGGCACCGAAATACCTGCCTTTACGGAACTGACGTCCAAAATCGTCAGTACTGGTTTCCCAATTAGGGCATTCTCTCCGGTTTCCGCCATTGTTTTGCCAACCACCCCGCTGACCGGCGAGTAAAGGGTGCAATTCTTCAGGTTCTTCTTCGTGATGTTGTACGACGATTGCGCCTGCTGAAGCTTGGTCTCGATGTCGACCATCTGAACCTCCGGCAGACTCCCCTTGTCATAAATGGATTTGAGACGCTTGTACCCGTCCTGGGCTTGTCTCAGGGTTGCTTCGGCGGCATCGAGCATATCCTGTGCCGAAATTGGATCGAGCTTTGCAAGCAACTGCCCGGCCGAAACGAAATCGCCTTCCGAGACATAAATCTTATCAATAGTCCCCAGTGTCGGGAAACCAAGTGCCGTTGAAGATCTTTCTTCGATTACACCGACATAATCCAGTGTAGTTGCTGCATTTGATTCTACCACTGTTTCGACAGTAACGTTCATTGAAGGATCGTTTTTTTCAGGCTGCCTGCCGTGCGTACAGCCGTATATTACAGCAACTGATAGAACAAATGCAGTACATTTTGATTTTAAAAAATATGTTTTCATTATTAACACGTTGGATTTATCAAATTTCGCATTGCAAAATTCGATAATTAGATCATGGTAAGAAGTTCTATCAAACTGATAATTTATTCTATTAGTCGGATAATATGGCAATATCCATTAATTTTTCATTAATTGTTGTTATTTTTGTCGAATATTAAATTCTCGGCTAAATATGGATAATAAAAAACCAATCAGTTTTTCACTTGAATCACTGGGTAAAATGAATATATTACCCGAGGATAGTTTCCAGTCATCCTATCGCGGTTGTTTTTTTACCCGGGTCGATTCGCTGATGGACGAAAAAATCAATATTTTAAAAGATCCTTGCCGGATCAACGCCTATATCGCTTTGCTATGCATCGAAGGCAGCGTTGAGATCATTTCCAACCTGAAACGATTTAAAATCGAAAAGAACTGCCTATACGTGAGCATGCCGAAGGACATTATCCAGCTTTGCGGGTTGAATGATTGCAAATTATATGTTACTTCCTTTGATGATGATTTCTTCCGTAATATCACTTATGATTACAACATGTTGCTTTCGGTCTTTATCGGGATACAGAAACATCCCTGCGTCCAGCTTACCCAACTGGAAGCAGCCTGTCTTGAAAATACATTTCTATCATTGAAAAACGATCTTGAGACATTCAAGGGATTGAATTATTATAACGAGATAGCAATGAGCTACATCAATCTCGCGATGTACAAAGCCTGTTCCTTTATCAATCATTCCTTGGAACTTCAGCCAGAAGACGAAAAAATGGTCAATAAACGCAGTGAGGAGTACTTCAATAAATTTATGTCGCTGCTCAGTCAGTATTTCAGGAGCGAACGTACCATTGAGTTTTACGCTTCAAAGCTCTTCATCACCCCCAAGTACATGACCTCCCTGATTAAGAAAACAAGCGGCAGATGTGCCATGGAGTGGATAAACGAATGCGTGGTCATGGAAGCAAAGCATTTGCTGCGACATTCCGACATGAGTATCCAGGGTATTTCGGAATATCTGAATTTTTCAAACCAGTCCTTTTTCGCCCAGTATTTTAAAAGGTTTACACACTGTTCTCCTTCGGAATACAGGGCACGGCCGTTATTATGATAGCATGGTAACGGATTACAAGTCCGCATTGTTGAGCGGATGATCGATAAGTACCAGCAGTGGAAAGTAACGCTCATTTCCTCGATAAAATCAACCCCTTTTATGAAAATGAAAAAATTCTGGATGCAAATTTGTGCAGTAAGGGGAGCACAAGTGGACAAAGCGGCAGAAATGTTCCCTTTTTCTTTTACTGGCAAGGGATACAGTGGTTGCAACACTAATGGATATAACCATTTATCAAATCATTCTCCATAGAACAACAATGATAATCTGATGCAATTGATGTCGTATTAAACAGGCAGATAAACATACGTTGGCTAAAACTCGTGAAATTGATCAAACAAAATTGATTCTAAGGGTTTGCTATTTAGATTTCATAAAATTGGTTATTTTTAATGACGAAAAAGTAAATAGTTAATATTGGAATGACATGAACAGAAAAGCAGTTACATATTCTGTGAGCCTGCTTCTATTGCTCTTTTTTCTGCTGATTGTTCAGGGGCAAAGACTCCTGCTCAATGCCAGTGAAATAGATCAGAAATTCTCCCAGGTATGGAAAACCAGTGAAGCGTCCAGAAAAAAATATTCTTGGAAGGCCAAGACAGAAGTCACAAGAGATGACAAGGTAATGCAGGTACTCATTGAGGAAATTTCCTACGAATCAAAAGGACTGCAGATCCGAAAAGTAATCAGCAATCAGGAGGCTCCACTTCCCTCGACTGTTTTTATCCGCCAGATAGCCGAAAATCAGAAGTCTAAAATCGTTGCTTTTATGAGTGACCTCCGTATTTTCCTTGAAAAATATGCTCTT
>JBEKSX010000053.1:0-22096 GCA_049516635.1 Ignavibacteria bacterium
AATACCTGTACTTGAAGATCTATATGCCCAACCATTTACTTTGTTCACGAAATTAACGTAACTGTATGAGCCGATGTGGATTGATGTATCGGGAATTTGAAATAACCAATTATCACCACTATTAGTAGTCCGAAATAGAAATGCTCTAGCTTGATTATTAGGAAATAAATAAATACCATAAGCTCCCCAAATTGTATCTATGTTGATATTAGAGAATGTTACAAAATCTGTTACCAGAATATTACCACCGGAAGGTAAAGTTTGAACTATCCAATTTATTCCCCCATTAGTAGTTTTTCTCATATTATAAAATGCACCCCATCCAAGTAAGCTATCTGCAAAATACATATCATAAAATCCTTCACCTGAGCCGTTTGTTAGGATAAACCAGCTCTGTCCGCCATCTGTAGTTTTTCTCGTATAAGAATTTGTTTTCGCTATAAACCCTATCCTCGCATTAAACATATAAATATGATCAGAGTTATCGATTCCTGCTGAGAACTGCTGTGTCCAGTTCGCTCCCCCGTTTGTTGTAAGGAATACACCGCCTCCTAAAGGGTCGGGTGTTACAAGCCATTGAGTATTAATATTCATTATACTCATATCCAAGTAGTTGCCGCTGGGATCTGGTACGTTGATTGATGACCAGCTTATCCCTCCATCTGTCGATTTAGCGAATCCGCTAATAGGTCCGTTATCAACTCCGCAGATATAGCCCGTACTTTGATTCAAAAAATAAACCTTGCTTAAGCCGTAAAATCCGCCTCCTGTTTGTATTTTCCTATATTGAATTATCCAGTTATCACCTCCATTGGTTGTTTTAAGCACATAAGTTGTATCATTGCTTTGATTTGTTGCATTAGTCACAGCCCATCCTGTTAAACTGTCGAGAAAGAAAATATCTGTAATATTTCTTCCTCCTATATTCGGCATGAACTGCTGATACCAGCCAAACGGGGGCGGGCTGTCTGTAAAGTTAAACCCGATAATGAAAATGAGGATAGCGAGATAGAAAAAGAGTGTCGAGAGTGTATCGCCCGCTGAAGGCGGGTTCGCTTGAGGCGAAAGTCTGTCGAGTGAGTAGAGTCTATCGAGTGTATCGTGTTTATCGGGTGTATTTCCCGCTTGAGGCGGGTTCGCTTGAGGCGAAAGTTTTTTCATAAGTTTTAGAATTAGATTACAATAAAATACGGATATTATCTTGTCGTATCAATTTATTTATGCAAAACTGTTTTCGTCGTCCCGCCTAAGCAGCCAGCCTGCTTCGGGCAGGGGATTTCGCATTCGCTCAATTTCAATTTAATTAAGTATATTTCCCCGGTTCGTTTATGTTCCCTGTGCGAATATAGTGTATATTTTTTTCATTTGTCAAGTACAGATTTTCTTTAAATTCACAACTTTTTGACGATCTGAAAATTAAAATTTAGAGATAAAAGTAAGAATATTTAATTATAATGAAATATTTATATGACATGTGTTTTTACAAACTCATGAAATTTTAGGGACTTTTGCGAATGAAATTGTCGATTTAGATGTGTGGGGAGTCGTCGGCAGATACGACGCACACTCCCACAGTATACTCTCAAGATGTTAGAACCATCCGAGTCCTCTTCGCCTGCCTGTCTACCTGCCCGTTCCGCAGGCGGGCAACAGGTAGACCGGGTGCAGGCAGGGGAGACTCGGATGGGACTGGAAACTTTCTTACTTCAGCACTGCCATTTTACCGATGCTTGATTGCGAACTGCCGTCATCCGACGTGACCATCACTTTATACAGATAGACACCGTTCGCAAGTGTTTCGCCGTCTGCATCCTTGCCGTCCCAGTCTATAGCCACAAATTTATCAGGTATGGAGACCTGCTTCAGTTCCTTGATGAGCCTGCCGGAAACGGTATATATTTTGATAGTTACGTTGATATTGCCCGGATAGTTGTGCTGGAACGTGAATGATGTCCTGTCCCTGAACGGATTCGGGTAATTATAAATGTTCATGATGTGGAGCGATGTGTAGCTTGATACAATAAAATCGATCGATGCTTCCGATGAATTATTGTATGTATCCCATGCCTTCACTTTAATGGTATGGTGTCCGTCAGGCACTCCCGAAAAATCATATGCAAAATGACCTGATTTATACGTGGTATCGCTGTTATAGAAATTGGTCAGGTCATACTTATTGTTATAATTATTATCCATCACAGCTTCGAGCTTATGTCCTATGGTGCCGGTAGTATTGATACCTGATTCATCATACAGGTCACCCAGAAGCTTGAAGTTCTCATTCACCACATCGCCGTTCTTGAAATTCCTCGAATTTATGAACAATGATATCAGCGGACCAGTAGTATCCACAGGAGCGGACGGATCTATCCCTCCGACGATGAAGCTGCTGTCCATGCCGGCACCGTCATTCTGATTGTTATAAAAGTAATCTATTATCTTTCCATGCCGGTTGAGATAAGAAATATCCTTTGGAACGATATATTGAACGAGCCATCTGCCGCCGCTAACGTTCTGTTCCCCGGAAAATATTATACCCCCGGGCAATTTATAGATATATGTAATACCTTCATCGGTTATGGTCACCTGTCTTGTAACATCGTACGCCTTCAGCACTACCCTTCCGTTGTAATCCGCCCATACGGAAGAATCAGGTCTGAGTATAGAGCCGAAAATTGTTATTCTGCTCAAAGCTCTCATCGTGTCGCCGCTTAGTCCGCGGATACTGTCTATCCTGGAGATAAATCTCGGCCTTTGCGGACGGAGTGAAGGATCGCAGAGCAGAACAAATTTGTGATCATTTGCGGTGGTGCAGATCTGCTTTGCGGCAAAAAGCGCCTTGCTGAATCTCCACTGGTACAGCAATGTATCCCTGCCTCCAAGGTAGTAATCCCAGAACGTATCAAAGAGATAAGCGTTGGTTTCGCCTACGGTTGGGCGGGTTGCTCCGAGAGTTCCTATTGCGGCTTTTCGTGGGGTAATAGCAAGCATTTCGCCCCCGCAGACCTCCAGCGGGTTATCGAACTTGGAGAAATCACAGCTTGCTATAGAAACAAAAGGATACCTGCACGTGTTGTTCAGCCGGGCGATAATATCCTCTTTTTCAAGAACATTTTCTACCGCCCACTGTTCGGGACTGCCGTGTCCGATGTAATGAAGCGATAGCAATCCTTCATTCCAGTATTTGACTATATCTTCATTTACCCCGGGTTTTCTCCTGCCCTGCGGGGTGATTATCGTAGGGTATGAAGGAAGGTACATTTTTATCTTATCAAAAGCCCCCGGTGTATGCGATTCGGAAAGCTCCTCTGCTTCAAAGACGTGCATGCCTTCATCTCCGTCATCGGCTACGAATCCCAGCCTGTTCTTCCAGTAGCCGTTATATGACGGGTCCTCGTAACAGTCTATTTTATCGAGATAATCATTTGCTTTGTCAATGCTTCTCACGGGTATCCTGCCGATAGCAATATCTATACTGGGATCATCTCCCGAAACTTCAACATAAAAATCATCCGAACAATAATTGGCAGTCTGGTTTATATACGGGTCGGAATATTCATAGGCAGGTACCCAGTTACTGAAAGAAGAAATTATCTCTTTATAATCGAAGCTTCCGTCACCGAATAAACAGACATAGGAAGGTCTTTCTGTCCAGTGGTCATAGCAGTATTTCAGAAAGTCTCTTATTGCAACAGCATCCATCAGCCCCCCGGAAAACTCGTTATATATGCTTTGTACATCGAACACATAGGTTTTAAGATAATTCGGGTTTCCGGGTCCGCCTGATTCCCGTTTTGCCTTTAGGCGGTTTGCCGCCTGAATGAAATCATTATGCGTGATTATTATGAAGCTTGCACCTTCGCTATACCCTCCGTGCAGATTCTGGTTCGGTACCCTCTGCGATATTGACGCAGGGGTTTTGTAGCCGTTGGGTCCTGCAACAAAAAATTTGCTGAGCTGTCCGTTCGGCAGCGTTGATCTCTGAAACTTTACATTGCCGGGGGTGGCAGTCAGCGGAAGTATAATTTTTACGCTGTCATGTTCGGTTGCATCGAAAACCTTGATCTGATCGCTCGAGAAAGGCGATACATTATATTCAATCACACCGGTATTATCGGTGGGCGAATCGAACATAGCTATATCTCCCGTTATGCTGTTATATCTTCTGCTGTAAAGTATTTCCATCCAGTCCACATATCCCGTAGCACCGGGACTTTCAGAATAATAGGTTGCAACGAACGAGCTGTGCTCGGAGTTCGTCGGGTTCTTTTGCGAAGCATTGATGCTAAATGAATCCACTCCCGTCCAGATCCAGTTCTCATAACCCGAAGAAGGCACGCAGCCCATAACAAATATCACAGGAGAAACATAGGAATATGCTTCCTGCAGGAGCATGTGGTTTTCGTACGGGCAGAATGACCGCGATGCAGCTTTGATCCTGTAATAGGTATTTGAATTTGGCTGCAAGCCGGTAAGCGTATTGTTCCATGTAAATGCCTGACCGCTGAATTTTCCTTCACTGAGCCATACATTTCCTTCGTTGATGAGGTTAATCTCCTCAGGTTCATAAAACAATTTCTCGATGAATGACGTCGGAACGTACGGATTCTGCACGTATTCAGAGGATTCTCCGGGCATCCTTTTGCCGTTGGACGGGGTATTGATACAGATCCAGTAATAGTTGGATTTTGAGTATGTATTGAGGTAATGAGAATAACCATAGGTGATATCGTACTTCCAGTTGTTCACGCTTTTTCCGTAAAAAAGTATGTAGTCCTGCGGATCAAAGTGCCCGTCGTCCTGCCCGTCTATATATATAGCAATTTCTGTAAGGTCGTCCGGTCTCGGAAGCGTGATGTTATCCGGGAGCATATCGCCGCCATTGCCGTACATCTTGATGGTACGGGGGTCTACGTTGTTAAGATTCATCCCGGCACTCTCCAGAAAAGTCTTATTCATTTTATAGATTCCTTCGCTGTTTCCGCTCCCGTTATCCTGTATCTCGATGCGGTACCAGTCACCGGTGCTCATATAGCTATTGCCTGTTATCCTCAACGGCTTCAGGGTCAATAACTTCGGGCTCATCCAGTTAAGTGCCGTATGAGAGTTGACCGCTATGTCTTTCAATAAATTATTTTCTTCTACTCTTCTTTTGCGGTTCAGGGGAACAGGCGATTGACCGAAATTTATTCTGATCCTGATCCTTGTGTACTGCATTAATATCCTTGAAACGGGATTATAAGAGTACGGATGGATCATCAGCCCTGCAACGGTTAATTCCCGGCAAAGACCGGCCTGACCGAGATAAGCGAGCTTTTCGGGAAGAAATTTATTCTGAGAATATGCTTTTGTATCCTTTAAATATTTATATTCGAACCTGCCTATCCCGTCTTTATTATATTCTTTTACCTCTATATCGGGCACAGGTGCAAGATCGATGTTTTGCACTTCCTTTACGTCGTAGTCTGTTACGGAGACAGTATTATTACTTTCTGAAGGCAGGATTACCGCTAATATACGGTAAGCAAGATCGGGCTGACCGTGTGCCTTAATGCCCGGACCGGAGGAGTTCTCAAAATTTAGCCTGACGAATTTCTCACCGTTATAATCTATATTCGTTGGTTCTTCGTATTGCGGGTATAATTCGATCTCGAGGTACGAATTATTCGAGGAAATAATCTTATAATCCGTTCCGTTCCCTGAAGGATTATTAACGATGCTGTTCTTATGTACGGGTTCTTTAATACTCAGATCAGTTCTTTTCGAATTCTGGGAAGATAGATTGAACGTAACGAAAAAGATAGAGAGAAGAATTAGAAGTGATTTTGAAGCCGTCATTTTAAAAATTGTTAAGGTTTAAAAATAAAAAAACCGGAACTGAATTATTATTTCAGAAACCGGTTTTCTTTTTTAATGACAATTTTAAAGATAAAGATTAAATTATAGTAAAATAATTAAACCTTTAACAATTCGTCAGATAATCACTCCGTTTTAATTAATTTAAAATAAGTGTATGTCGTATTAAAAGCAAGTGTGATTTTAATCTTAAGTAATATATTTTCAGATTTGAAAGGGGATTATATTACAAATCCCCCGAAAACCCTATTTTTTAATTAATAAACTGTCTTTGAGCTTTTGAACTCTCAGCTTTTCCGCTTCCAGTTCGGGAGCATTGCCAGCAACGGCTTCCATCCGGTTCAGGATGTCCATCTCTTTATCGTATTCACCGGAATATTCGTAGATAATCTTCAGTATCAAATACGGATTGTAATAAGAATTTATATTCCTCGGATTTTCCATAATCTTTTGTAAAGCTATTGGTTCTATCTCTTTTGCTATTGTGCGGTATGTATTCATATCGCCCGCATTGTAATACAATGTTGCAAGATTAAATAAAAGGCGGTAATCCATTTCAGCATGTTCCCGGGGAATCCTCTGCTCCATTACATTAAGCGTATTAATACAGTGCTGCTTGTCACCCACTACGTTAAGATAATAATTTGCGAGAGACATGAAAGCGTTCCGATAACCATAGGTCGTCCGCAGAACGTTTTCATCCAGATATACTTTCGGGTTGTTTAATGAGCGGATAATAAATCCCGGTTGAAATGTCTTGCTCGGAGTGACATTTGAACTAAGGAGATTTTTAACAGACAGGTCTGTATTTACATTTTCTATGGCCGATAAGCGTTCGGGTACAAGACGGTATGCCAGACCTTCGAGCTTCATATATTCATCAAGTCCAATCCTGCTGTCTTCACCGCAGCTTACTGCAAAATATACCGGTCTCTGCCATTTATTTGCCTGGATGATATCTCTGACCATAAGGTCCTGTACACGGATCGCTTTAACGTTTCCGTAGGTTACGGTGTTGTTCATAACAAAGGATATCTTCCCGTTATTAATAAGGGCGGAGTCCTTTACGCCGAACTGTTCGAAAACGCTTCTGGGTACCGGTATGTCAATGGTTTTAGTTTCCCATTGTACAGGCTGGAGGCGTTCGATCTGTTCGTCGGAGTAGTTCATCGGAACTTTCATCGCGCCGTAAGGAGTATCGTTCTTAAGCTCTTTTATGTACCAATCTGTGTTGATAAGGCTAAGGTTTGCTATCCTCACATCTCTTCTCACACCTTCAACATCCTGCATATACCATAGGGGGAATGTATCGTTATCGCCGCATGTGAAGAGAATCGAGTTCGGAGCACAGCTCTGAAGCATGTTGTAAGCATAATCCCACGGTACCCAATTGTTGGAGCGGTCTTGCCGGAAGTAATTTGTCCGGAGCATGTTTAAGGGAATGAAGAGAAATGCCAGGACGAGAAATGAATATGCGGCCACTCTGGCAGTCGAAGCTTTTTTAATGTAAGCTTGCAGATCTTCTATGATACCTCTCAGTCCGAGAGCGATCCAGATCGAAAAAACGAACCAGCTCCCCGAATAGAAGTATTCCCTGTCACGCGGCTGCATCTGCTGCTGGTTCTGATAGAAACATATAAGGAAGCCCATAAAAATAAATGTAACCAGGAAAATCGATGCCAACCTCCAGTCCCGTCTGAAATGATAAAACAGTCCCAGAAGCCCTATAAGGAAAGGGATTCCGTAAAGCTGGCTGAATTTTACACCGGCATCCTGATCCCATGATTCCCTTCCGACATATTCCCAGAGCAGGAAGCGAACGTACATGTGGTTCATTTGCCACCGCCAGAAATATTCAAAATCGCTTTTGTAATTTGCGAAAGTCGGCTGGTGCTGGGGCTCGGAAGAAAATCTCCTCTTGAAGGTCGGGAATTCGCCGTATTGTTCCCTGCTAAGGTAAGAAACCATTGTCTTGAAGTCCTGCGGGTCATTCTCATTCATAGGAGTATGTTTATTGGCCCGAATGATTATCATACTGTAAGTTGTGAACCCGATTATGGCAAGAAGCAATGCAAGGCTTACAAGGTTGGCAACAGGTTTTTTGTTCTTATGTGTCCAGTAGGCGATATAGGAGATGACCGCGATTATTATTATGACAAGAATTGAATCGGTAAACATATTATCAGCACCGATTTTAACTATCAGATTTGGAAATAACTTTACTATGCCCGGATATGTTACTCCCATTGCAACCAGCCCTATGATAAACGGCATATAGAATGAATTTCGGTTGAAGACCTTTTTCCAGAACACACCCATAATGATAACGCTCACAACAATCATTATCAGCTTGAACCTGCTGTCGAAGTCACGGTATTCTTCGGGAGAAGGCGGTGTAGAGCTGGTTTGAGATGACCACATTACAGAAGCAATGATCAGAATAAGTACAAAATGTGCAACCAGCAATTTTGAAGTCTGTTTTGCAAGGTTATCATCTGTTACGTATTTCTTAAACACGAACATCATTCCCAGAGGAACAGCTGCGAGTACGCTCATCAAATGCACACCGGGTGACAAACCGAGAATAAACGCAACCAGCAGGATATATTTCTCACTGCCTTTTTCATCCGCTTTATCGTGCCAAACCATCATTAGCCACATCATGAGTGTAAAGAGAAAAGTGCTGAACCCGAAGACGTTAGATTCCGTTGCGTTGAACCAGAAAGCGGTTGCAAAGCACATCGATAAGGCACCCATCGCAGAAACAATATAAGTAATGATCATTTCGTTGCCGGGATCGTTCTTTCCGCGGTAATTCTGGATCAACCTTACAGCAACAAGATAAAGGAACAACACTGAGAAGGAGCTTGCAATAACAGTTAGTGAGTTGATCCTGAAACCGATATTCGAAGCGAACGGGATCATAGAGAAGATCCTGTTCATCATGATAAAGAACGGAGCTCCCGGAGGATGAGTTACCTGCAAACCGTATGATGCTGCAGAAAGCTCACCGCAGTCCCAGAAGGATACAGAACACTGGACGGTTGAGAAAAAGGTGATAAGTGCAATTAAAAACACTATTGCGCCGATTAATCTATGGATAACCTTTAGATTCATTTTTTTCTAAGTTTTATTAGATAAGCTGGTTAAAATGGTAATTTACAATATAACTTAGCAATATATATTTTGAGATTGAAAGATAAAATCCTTTCTCTAATCAACATATTTTTCACATAAAATTGGCTGGGAGAATAAATTAGGATTAAAAATTTGTTACAATAGAGTGAGCGGGAGATATATTCCACGGGTTGCATTTTTTTGAAATTTTAACGAAATCACAAATGTTCTAAGAATTACAATGCTTAAAAAAGTGTAATTCGTAACATTTTTTTACATTTTATATCAAGAAATGAATTGATTAGGTTAATTATTATTAGGAATTTTATTACTAATATTAGATAGAAATAATGACAAAGAGAAAGAAGAGACTATATATTATCGGTTCGGTTATACTTGTTATTGTACTGGTTCCAGTATACATGCGCGTAAAGGATATTAGTGATCCCTCCTCGAACCAGAGGGTGCTTGCGCCATCCGTTAAGGTTTCTGCTCCGGTCCGTGAAAAGCTATTTAGAAAATTATCTTTCACGGGAGATATTCTTCCAATACAGCAGGCAAGCATATATTCACGTGTCAGCGGTAATATCGAAAAGATATATGTAGACATTGGTGATTATGTACAGAAAGGTAAAGTCCTCGCCAACATTGACCAAACAATTTATGTGCAGAACGCCAGGCAAACCGAAAGCGTATACAAACAATCCCTGGCCACATTAGCAAATAATAAGATAACTTACGAGCGCAACCAGCAGCTATATGAAAGAGGTTTGCTTGCGAAGAGTGACCTGGATAATTCCAAAACAGCCGTTGATGTGGCACAGGCTCAAACTGATGCAGCACTGGCTAACTATAAGAACGCCCAGACACAGCTGACTTACTGCAGGATCACAGCTCCTTTCAGCGGTTACGTTATCAAAAGATTACTCGATCCCGGCACATATATTACCGCTAACGCACCTACTTCTAATTCAACGATTTTTGTTTTAGCTGAGATCGATAAATTGAAGGTCCTTGTCAACATACTTGAAAAAGACCTGCCACAGCTTGCCAATATCAAAGAAGCACAGGTAACTACAGACGCTTATCCCGAGGAGATTTTTCCTGCAAACGTAAGAGCAATGAGCGAATCGTTTGACCTGAGCACAAGAACAATGCCCACGGAAGTTGATATTCAGAATAGGAACCAGCTTCTTAAACCGGGAATGTTTGCAAAAATTGACCTGATACTTGAAGAAAAAGACAGCGCCCTGGTTCTGCCTGTAGAGGCATTATTACAGGACGACCAGGGTAAATATGTGTTTATGTTAAACAAAGATACCGTTGTGAACAAAAAGTATGTTCAAATAGGAATTGAAGAGAATAATAAAGATGAAATCGTATCGGGTATCTCAGACCTGGATAAGATTGTTACCGTCGGACAGCAATTAATAAAGGACGGAATGAAAGTAAGATTAACAAAATAAAATATGTGGATAACCAGACTTTCGCTTAAATACCCGATATCCACACTGATGGCTTCGATAGCAGTTTTCGTCCTCGGGTTGGTATCCTTCCGCCAACTCCCGATCGATATGCTGCCGAATATACAGATACCCGTAATATCCGCTTTAACATATTATACAGGCGCAGGTCCTCTCGATATGGAACAAAGCATTACAGTTCCTATAGAACGTGCTGTTAGTTCAACCAATGATGTGGATTATATACAGTCATCCACACGAGAAGGTATCTCAAGTGTTCGCATATATTTCAACTGGGATGCGAATACAGATGTGGGATTGGTAGACGTGATACAAAAAATAAACCGCGTTCTGAACCAGCTTCCAACAGGTGTTTCACAACCTCTTGCCCTAAGATTTGATATTACGAATATACCGGTAATTACAGTGGCTCTAAGCAGTAACATGGATGAACGGGATCTGTATGATCTTGCATATAACTCTGTCGAACCGCAGCTTGAGCATTTACCCGGTGTTGCTTTTGCACAGGTTCTGGGAGGAAAGATAAGAGAGATTCACCTGACAATAGACAGGGACAGGCTGGAAGCTGTAGGAGTAACACTTCAGCAGGTAATAAATGCTGTTGGCGAGTCAAATTTGATATTACCCTCGGGAGACCTGAAAACCGGTGTATTTGATTATTCTTTGAAAACCGAAAGTCTCTTTAATCTCGTTCAGCCGATGGGCGATATTGTGCTTACAATTACAAACAGTGTGCCGATCAGAATAAGAGATGTAGCACGTATAGAGGATTCATTCATGGAGCAGACCGAGATAATAAGAAATAATGGTCAACACGGGGTTATTTTAAGAGTCCAGAAAACGCCGGGTTCAAATACTGTAGATGTGGTGGATCAAGTGCTGAAAGGATTGAAAAACCTGCGCGATGTACCACCGACGGTCAAAGCTACTACTGCATTCGATCAAAGTCAGTACATCAGGGATTCTATCAACGGGCTTCTGCAGGAAGGTTCGGTAGGTGCATTCCTTGCCGTACTGGTGATAATAATATTTTTGCGTAATACAAGAAGCACAATTATTATTTTCACAGCCATCCCTCTATCTATTCTTATTACCTTTATCTTTTTCAGGTTCAGCGGTGTTTCATTGAATATCATGACGCTGGGCGGACTTGCTCTCGGAGTGGGCAGGCTGGTCGATGATTCGATCGTTGAGCTTGAGAACATTTCACGTCACTATACTAATATGGGTTCGACCGGTGTAAATAAAATACAGGCAACACTAGATGCGGCTGTAGAAGTTGCTTCACCTATCTTTGTATCAACACTCACAACTGTAATAGTCTTTTTGCCGGTCGTATTTCTGTCCGGTATTGCGAAACTGTTATTTATCCCTCTTGTCCTGACCATTGCAGTTGCGTTGTTCTCCTCTTTTTTCGTATCCAGAACTGTAACACCGCTGCTCTGCTATAAGGCTCTAAAAGGTGAGACGGAATTAAAACCTGATTCTAAAAAACTCTCTGACAGGTTTATGGTTTGGTCAAAAAAGGCACTCGATGGTATAGATAGTTTTTATCAAAATTCGCTCAAATCGGCATTACGTCACAGGAGGGTGACAGTTTTTGGGATAGTCGGATTTTCTGTATTATCTTTCTTTTTGTTTAAGTTCATAGGTACTGAGTTCTTCCCGGAATCCGATGAAAGCCAATTTTCCGTAACTGTTAAGATGCCGGTAGGGACGCGTATTGAAGAGACCGAGAAGTTTGTGGAGAAGGTTGAAGAGACAATTCAAAAAAATGTTCCTGAAGTAAGTACAATCCAGTCAGATATAGGAGTTCCGAATGGTAAGACCGGCAGCGGCTTTGGCCGTAATTCGGGAAGCCATATGGCGTCTCTTTCTGTATCTTTAGTTCCGCCTGACGAAAGGAATAGATCGGTATTTGAAATTGCAAACAGTATAAGACCTAAGCTTCTATCACTGCCCGGCGGGCAGGTCTATCTAAGCACCGGCGGTTTCCTGAAATTTCTTTTAAACTTCGGATCTGCAGCACCCATAGACGTTCAGATACTTGGTTATGATTTTGCGGCTTCAGATGAACTCTCGAAACAAGTTTATGATATTGTAAAATCGACACCCGGAGCTACCGATGCCACAATTAGCAGGGATAATAATCTTCCGGAAGCAAGAGTTATCGTGGACAGGGTGAAAGCCGGTTCATTAGGGGTCAGTGTATCAGCAGTTGCGAATACAGTTGCAGCGGCTATGAGCGGTACGGTTGCGTCATTGTTCAGCGATCCTAAAACAGGGAACCAATATAATATATTAGTCAGGATGTCAGAAGACTACAGGAATAATATAGATGATATAAAAAGATTGACCGTAATGGGCAGCCAGGGGAAGCTTGTTGAGCTTGGAAATATAGCCGATGTTGTCTTAACAAGTTCTCCTGTGCAAATTGACAGGAAATACCAGCAGAGGCTTGTGGATGTGACTGCAAACGTAACAGGAAGGGATTTGGGCAGTGTTGCAGCTGATATTCAGAATAAGCTCAGGGATGTTCAAATACCATCGGGCTTTGTTGTAGAGTTGAGCGGAAATGTCGAGCAGCAGAGTAAGACATTCAGTGCGTTAGGTCTTGCACTGGTGCTTGCGATAATTCTGGTGTATATGGTCATGGCATCGCAGTTCCAATCCCTTATAGATCCTTTCATTATTATGTTCTCGGTTCCGCTGGGAATGGTTGGCGTGGTTTGGATGCTGTTCTTAACAAACACAACATTATCAGTTACCTCTTTTGAAGGGGTGATAGTTATGGTCGGCATAGTCGTATCCAATGGCATACTTTTAGTTGACTATACTAACAGATTAAGAAAGAAAGGTATTGAACTGCATGAAGCTGTACTTCTTGGAGGTAAAACAAGACTGCGCCCTATATTTATGACAACATTCGCTACGATTTTGGGACTGATACCGATGGCTCTCGGTATCGGTGGTGAATCTTCTCAGGCTCCTCTTGCTATATCGGTTATTGGCGGGCTTACTGCTTCCACTTTCCTTACGCTGATTTTTGTGCCCACGCTGTATACTATCTTCGAGGAAAGATTCGGACATAGAATGAAACGAGAAGAAACACCTGAAGAGCTGATGAATTAAAGTTTCCGGGGTGAAGAGTATATAACGAATTAATAAAAAAATTCATATGTTACTCCATAACAAATAATACTCTTCACCCTCTAATTTTTTTATATAGTTCACCTAATTTTTACATTTAAAAGCAAACATTTCGATTAATTTAATTCGCATATTATTAACTTCTTTTTAATTACAGTTATTTCCGAAAGGGTCATATTTCGGTTTTATTATTTTATATTAAAATAATAGAACCTCGTTTTTACGCAGATTCGGGGCGTGGCTGGACCCGGCTTCAGACAGGCAGCCCGGTTAGAGCGCTTGGTTCGGTAAGTTTAAAAAAACCTCAAAACAGCTCATTTTCGAAAAAAACACTTTAAAACCTTACCCCATTTTCTTCATTTTTAGCCCATTTTTGAGGGGCATTGCTGACACTTTTTTGCGGTGGAGAAGAGGGTTTGGGATAATATAATTAATGAATTTAATGAATACAAATTTATTTTTTCAAGCAGAAAATGTTAACAGCTTTTAAGACTTTAATGAGGTAATAATTTCCATGCACTTGAAAGTATAAACTCTGAATGATAATTTTAGCTTAACACTCAAATTAAATATATCATGGTAAAAGCCGATTGGCTTAGTTTAATTATATGCGTTGTAGTTTGCCTGTTAGCAGGAATTATTGGCTCTTTTTTTACAAGCAAGAACATTCCAACATGGTATGCAACTATTAACAAACCCACATTTAAACCTCCAAACTGGATTTTTGGTCCTGTTTGGACAGTCTTGTACCTGATGATGGGAATTTCTTTATTTCTTGTCTGGCGGCAAAGAGATACAGTGAACATTTCTCAGGCAGTAATGTTCTTTTCCATCCAATTAATACTGAATGCTCTCTGGTCATTCATATTTTTCGGAATGAAGTTATTATTGTTAGGATTCATAGAAATATGCCTGCTCTGGATTTTTATTTTATTATCTATTATTTCATTTTCGGGAATTTCGTTGACTGCATCTCTTCTGCTTATTCCTTATCTACTTTGGGTTTCTTATGCTTCGGTTCTGAATTATTTTATTTTTAAGTTGAACAATTGAAACCGTTTATGGCGTTTATTAGTAAATATTAATAATCTTTAAACTATAAATAAAATGAAAAAGAAAACATTAACAACTGCATCCGGCAAACCATACTTTGAAAATGAAGATAGTATGACCGTTGGTCCTAGAGGACCTGTCCTCTTACAGGATTTCTATCTGCACGAAAAACTTGCTCATTTTAATCGTGAGAGAATTCCAGAACGTATAGTTCATGCAAAAGGATCAGGTGCTTTTGGAAAATTTACCGTGACAAATGACATAACAAAGTTCACCAAAGCAAAACTGTTTAGTAAAGTTGGAAATACGTGTAAAGTATTGATTCGCTTTTCAACGGTAGGTGGCGAAAAAGGAAGTGCCGATACCGAAAGAGACCCGCGAGGGTTTGCTGTGAAGTTCTACACAGAAGATGGTAATTGGGATTTGGTCGGAAATAACACGCCTGTTTTCTTCATCAAAGACGCTAAAAAATTTCCTGACTTTATTCACACTCAAAAACGCGACCCAAAGACCAACCTGAAAAGTCCTACCATGATGTGGGATTTCTGGAGCCTTAATCCGGAAAGTTTACACCAGGTAATGATACTTTTTAGTGACAGGGGAACTCCCGATGGATACAGAAAAATGAATGGTTTTGGCAGCCATACTTTTTCAATGATTAACGGCAAAAACGAGCGGATTTGGGTAAAATTCCATTTTAAAACCCAACAGGGAAATAAAACGCTGACAGGTGCAGAAGCAGAAGTATTGAAAGGGAGAGACCCTGATTATGCACAAAGGGATTTAGTTGAAGCTATCGGTAAGGGAGATTTTCCAAAATGGGCATTGAAAATTCAGGTAATGACCGATGAACAGGCAAAGAAATTCAAATGGAATCCGTTTGATGTCACCAAAGTGTGGCCGCATTCAGAATACCCCTTAATTGATGTTGGTATTATGGAATTAAATGAAATTCCTGTAAACTATTTTGCCAATGTTGAACAAGCAGCATTTGCTCCGGCAAACATTGTTGACGGAATAGGCCTTTCACCTGATAAAATGCTTCAAGGAAGGATTCTTGCTTATCCTGATGCTCATCGATACAGATTAGGTGCTAATTATGAGCAAATTCCTGTAAATAGACCAATCGTTGAAGTTCACAATCACCAAAGAGATGGTTTCATGAATGTAGATGGTAATGGTGGAGATAATCCTAATTATTTTCCAAACAGCTTCGATGATATTGTTGCTGATAATAGTTATAAAGAACCTGCATCCAAGCTTGATTCAGATATTGCTGGTACTTTTAATAGGAATGAAAATGACGATGATCATTATACCCAGCCGGGTTTATTATTCAGAAAAGTAATGACTGAAAAGGAACAAAAGAATACGGTCAGTAATATTATCAGCTCAATGAGCGGAATCACCGGTGACAAACGCGACGAAATTATTCAAAGACAACTGTCACATTTCTATAAAGCTGATAAAGATTTAGCATTAAAGGTAGCAGAAGGCCTTAATTTTAAATTTAAAACAAGTTAATAACCTTAGGCTTGCTTTTCATTTTTAACTGAACATTTAACTTTATTTTTAAAGCCGAGAGTGTTGCTTCAGGAATTTTTATAATTTGAGCGGAATTCAAATATTTAAAAATATGTATTTACTCTATAGTGAGAAAATAATTCTACTTCCTTTTATTTAATTATTTCCCGTCCTCATCAGTCCATTTCCAGTTACGGATTTCAGGCATATCATCTCCGTGCTGGTAGATATATTGTTTATGCTCAATAAGCTTATACTGCATTTTTTGTTTTAAATGAACACCCGTTTTTTCCAGTATAGGTACACGATCTATTACATCCATTACAAGATGAAAGCGGTCCAGATCGTTCAATACTGCCATATCGAACGGTGTTGTGGTTGTGCCTTCTTCCTTATACCCGCGTACGTGCAGGTTCTTATGGTTATTACGCCTGTATGTCAATCGGTGTATGAGCCAGGGATATCCGTGAAATGCAAATATTATCGGCTTATCTTCGGTAAACAGGCCATCGAATTCTTTATCGGAAAGTCCATGCGGATGCTCGGAAGAGGGCTGTAATGTCATTATATCTATCACGTTAATAACACGTATTTTCAAATCCGGGAAATTCTCACGGAGTATATTCACAGCTGCCAGAGTTTCGAGGGTGGGAACATCACCCGCGCATGCCATAACCACATCCGGTTCGCTTTTCTGATCATTACTTGCCCATTCCCACATTCCGATACCTTTCGTGCAGTGTTTAATTGCAGATTCCATATCCAGGAATTGCAGTGCAGGTTGTTTTCCGGCAACTATTACATTAATGTAATGGCGGCTGCGCAGGCAATGGTCTGTTACTGAAAGAAGAGTGTTAGCATCCGGCGGGAGATATACACGAACTATTTCGGCTTTTTTATTCACTACATGGTCTATAAATCCCGGATCCTGATGGCTAAAGCCGTTATGATCCTGGCGCCAAACATGAGAAGTTAGCAGATAGTTGAGCGATGCTATCGGCTGCCTCCATGGTATACCCTTGGTTACTTTTAGCCATTTTGCATGCTGGTTGAACATTGAGTCGATAATATGAATAAATGCTTCATAACACGAGAAAAATCCGTGACGCCCTGTTAAGAGGTATCCCTCCAGCCATCCCTGGCACATGTGTTCGCTCAACACCTCCATTACTCTTCCATCAGGTGATATATGGTCATCATTAGGAAATATCTTTGCAGTTGAGATCCTGTCAGTAACCTCGAAAAGAGCATCGAGACGGTTAGAAGCAGTCTCATCAGGTCCCATAACACGGAAGTTACGGCTGTCTTCATTCAGTTTCATCACGTCACGCAAAAAGTAACCCATAATACGTGTTGCTTCAGCTACAACCGTTCCGGGTTTAGGTACTCCTACTGCATAATCCCGAAAATCAGGCATCTTAAGATCCTTCAAAAAAATACCGCCGTTCGCATGAGGATTAGCTCCCATCCTTAGATTTCCGATTGGAGACAGTTCGGCCAGTTCATTTATTAACCTTCCGTCCTTATCAAAGAGTTCTTCCGGCTTGTAACTTTTCATCCATTCTTCCAGTATCTTTATGTGTTCGGGTTTGCTTGCCATCTCGGAAACCGGGACCTGATGCGAGCGGAAAGTACCTTCTATCTCCAGACCGTCAACGATCTTCGGTCCGGTCCATCCTTTCGGAGTGCGGAGAACTATCATAGGCCAGAACGGGCGCTTTTTGAATCCTTCTCTTCTGGCTTCATTTTGAATTTCTTTAATTTCGGCAAATACTTCGTCAAGTGCTGCAGCCATTTGTTGATGCATAACAAGAGGTTCATTACCCTCTACAAAATAGACCTTATGTCCGTAGCCGGTAAGAAGATCATTCAATTCACCATTTTCCAGTCTTGCAAGTACTGTCGGATTAGCAATTTTATAACCGTTGAGATGTAAGATAGGAAGCACAGCACCGTCATGAACCGGGTTAAGGAATTTATTTGAATGCCAGCTTGCGGCGAGCGGTCCTGTTTCTGCTTCGCCGTCACCTATTATGCAACATGCTATCAGATCGGGATTATCAAACACCGCTCCGTATGCATGAAGCAAAGAATAACCGAGTTCTCCGCCTTCATTAATTGACCCCGGTGTCTCCGGTGCGGTATGACTGGGTATACCTCCAGGAAATGAGAACTGTTTGAACAGCTTTCTCATACCTTCGATATCACGAGAAATATTGGGATATATCTCACTGTATGTACCTTCAAGATAAGTATTTGCTACAACTCCTGGCCCTCCGTGGCCCGGTCCCGTCACGTAGATGATATTCAGATCATATTTTTTTATAATACGGTTTAGATGTAGGTAAATGAAATTCAGACCGGGTGTTGTTCCCCAGTGTCCTAACAGCCTTGGCTTTATATGCTCAAGCTTTAAAGGTTCTTTAAGCAGAGGATTATCGAGAAGGTAAATCTGTCCCACCGATAAATAATTAGCTGCACGCCAGTATGCATTTATTTTCCCTAATTCATCTTCAGTCAGGAGATTAGTGTTTCTAATTTTGTTCTTTGTATCCATTCTATTTCTTTTGATTTAAATGAAAGTTTAAATATGCTAAATTTTTTTATCAATTTACATAAGAACGGTTATTCCTATTTTTGAGAATGGTTATACTCTGGGGTTGCAGTCTAAGTAACCGTAACACCTTTTTTAGTGAGGCGGGGAGGGCTCGAACCCCAACCATCTGTTCAGGAAGCATGTGGAATGTTTAGAATATGACCCGGTGACAGGATTCCCGGTTCTTTAATATTAATATTTAAAATTTAAATTAGTAAATTTGTATCCTAGTAAATTCGGGGCGTGGCTCAGCCCGGTTATCCCGAGAACTCGGGACTGGTTCGGGATGACGTAAAAACCACAAAAATGTTCGAAATTCAACAAAAACCACTAAAAATATTTTCCCAAATTTCCCATTTTTCGCATTCATTGCTGACACTTTTTTGAAATAGATAAGATGAGGGGAAAGATTTTAAGATTCCTGCTTGCATTGCAAAATATTACGTTGGTGAAATTGCAACAAGAACCACAAAAACTTCATAAGAATTCTTTTTTGATTTAATTTTATTTATAAATACAATTTATTATCAAAAAAAATTTAATTCTAGATGCAAATGTATGACTTGTTTTGAAATAGTTGGTCTTAACAATTCACTTATACGAATGCTTAAAAATATATCAAATCTTAAATAATATCAAGTTTCTTTTTAAAAAGTTGATGTTCAATAACCTTCGCGATTATCTCTTCATCAGCGTTTTAAATTTATCAAACGGAATTTCTGCCTGTACAAATCTATTTGCTTTGATGCCAAAATGGTAGGGTTCAAATATAATAATAAATGAAAGCGGGCTAATATTAAAATGTTGATAATTCTTTTCTTCCGGTTTCGTGCCTTCGATAACGGAATTATAATCATACAGAGCTTCATCAGGGTCTTCATCAATTTCTGATTTTAAATAGGCTGCAGTATTTATTGACAGCACTGAGAGATAATCAGAATTGCTCAAAAACATGTCTTCAAGAGAAAGCTGATTTCCCGTACTTAAATCGAAATTAAAACTTTTTACGGATGTGATAGGAATATTTTCGTTTGGGAAATATTTATAAATAAAAAATGAAAAGCTAAAAATATCCTTAGAGGAAAATACCTGAAAATAAACTTCGAACCAGCTATATGCTTCATTTGAACCGGGTAATGATGCATAGTCATTGAGTTTACCTTTATATTCATCACTAATATTCAATATAACATTTTTAATATCGCCGTTAATTTTATCCAACACTTCAGTTTTATTAATTAATTCCAGCTGAGGATAGTCAATGTGAATTGTATATTTAAAAGGAATCTTATCGGAATCAATATATTCAATTTTATTAACTCTTATTTCATCAGCAAAAATATTTAGTGAAATAAGAAATAATAATATTATAACCTTATATGGATAATAAATTTTAAGCAAATTCCTGTTACATATTTAATTTTTAAAATGTGTTAATAAATTACGATCCTCTGAAAACTACTATTTTGAAAGTATCATTTTTTTAACTGATGAATATCCATCTGTTTCGAGCTTACATAAATATACACCGCTGGAAAGATTTGTACCATCGAACGGAATCTCATATTTACCAGCATTAAGTGAACCGTTAATTAAAGTAGCAATTGTTTTGCCTGAGATATCAAATATACTTAATTTTACATATGAGTATTTAGGAAGTTCAAAGCTAATTGTAGTATTAGGATTAAAAGGGTTAGGATAATTTTGATTTAATTTAAAATCATTTATTATTTCTTGTTTGCCTTTTATTCCTGTAGGTTTGTTTAAAATAATCGTATCTATCCATGAATTATTGTTGTCAAATACTTTCATATAGTAAGTGTTTGGTGAAACATCAACAGTCGCATAACAATATGTTTGAATTGATTTAATTGTATAAGATGCATTAGTAGGCACATAAAACGGAGCACCTGCAGTACCAACAATAACATGATGGATATTGCTGACCAGATTATGCTGGTAAAAATGTGAATGTCCAGAAATAACCATATCCACGTGGTTAGGAACAAATAAATTCTGGCTCCAGGTTATCATCACCGGGTCTTCTCCGTGTCCGCCGGAACAATAAGCCGGGTTATGCGATATTACGATTTTCCATATTTTATTTGTTGCAGCCAGGTCGCTGCTGAAATAATTATACTGAGGGCTATTTACACTGTAATCAATCATAAAATTGATCACAGCGAAATGCACATCGCCATAATCAAATGAATAATAATCCTGAGTCCCTGAAGGAGAGGCAGGATTTTGTTCAAATGTCCGGGTATCCGGAGTCCAGCCCTCGTGATTTCCTACTACACCAAAAAAAGGAATCTGTTTGATTGCAATAATTTCATTCGGTGTAAAAAACTCCGATTTCCAATAGGAATATGTTGAACTGTAACATAAATCTCCCCCATAAATGGAAAATTTAGGGTTCATACCAAGGAGATAAACGGCAATCTGGTCATGGATCGTAGGACCTGATCGGCAATCAGCCATCCAAGCAAACCTGTAACTTGTTCCTGGCATAACAGCAGTCCAGAAAGATGATCCACTGCTTGTAGATCCACCATGAATAGCATTATAATAATATTTAGTATTTGCCTGTAAATTAAACAACCTGATTCTATGAACATACGTAACAGGGGAATTATCTGTTGGTAAATAACTTTCGGTTTTGGCAGTACTTCCGTATGATATTGTTAATCCATAATTGACAGTTACGGTATCGGTAGTAGTTGCTTCAACCAAAACATAGATGGAATTTGTTGATACTGCCTGAAGATATGGCTGCATGACTATATCGGCAAAAGACATAGTAGTCAATAAAACAAAGATTGCTGCAAATATTATTTTTTTCATAATTTTTATGTTTCAATTATTTTTATTATTTCAAGGATATAGAAAGAATGTTAGATATTTATTAAACAAAGTTAAATAAAAATATTTTACTTTCCAATCAAAAACCAACAAAACAACCCAATTGCTTGAAGGACTACCACGCGAATACCATAATTTATTTAAATCCGGAAATCAGACTATTACGAAGATGAAGAGGAGACTTACGATTTGGCTTGTGATACTTACAACATACAAGATCAGGAATATGAGGATACAGACCTGGTAATACATTAAGGTTGCAAATTCCTGACATAGATTTTCATCAAAAAAAAGTATAATTTATACATATTCTAGTATATTTTTGCAAAAATTCACGGGGCGTGGCTCAGCCCGGTTAGAGCGTGGCGCCGGGGCGCCAAGGCCGTTAGTTCTTTATAAAGTTCTTAAATTCGTAATCAGTAATATATTATTCATATTTTAATTTCGGGGCGTG
>JBEKSX010000054.1:0-21257 GCA_049516635.1 Ignavibacteria bacterium
ATAACCCGTGCCGCTGGAGTTGAACACACTCAACGGTAAGATGATGCAGGCACGAAATTGATTCTTCCAGACGTTGGTGATGTAAGTAGTGTCATCCTCATTATGCATCACCGTATCCCTGGTGTCGTTGACCATGTCCGGACCCTGTTTCCAGGTGCTGGTGCCGTGCACACGCCATTGGAGATTTACCGTGGCATTGTGATTGTCGTCTCCCGCGTACCGGAGAATTACCGAACAAACTTCAAGTGAAGGGTAAAGGTCTAATCCTGAAATCGTTATCCCATTGGTGGATGCAGAGACTGGAACGGGGATATTTAACAATACTATCTGAAGTAAAAGGACAAGCAACATGCGTATGATCAGGAATTTCAGGGTATTTTTCATTCTATATACCTTATCCATTTTTAAGCTAATTATTTTGTAACTATATTCTCCCTTGAAAAATACCTTTCACATTATAACATGTTTCTATTTTAAATCCTTTTTATGTTTTTACGAATATGCTACATTATAATTGTTAATATTTAATTGTGTCTAAAGTACTTTCGTAAAAAATGTATAGTAAATTTAGACACCAAAGGAATTGGGTTATGATCCGTCCAGCAGGATGTAGATGGATTAGACAGTTTTTCCGGCAAGCAGTTTCAAGCGTTTGACCACAGTCTGCCAAACGCCTAAAGCATGGCACAAATTTTCGGAAAAACTGCCATCGTCCATGACGACATGTCTCGGAAACAAATACGCATTGGTATCTGCCGTAGCGAATTTGCTCTCCGTAGTAGCCGCGAATTTATACCCGCAGGTCTCTAATATCCGTTTTTCTCGACCGTCAAAAGACCCGTTCGGATAAGCGAAGGCAATTATCTTTTTCCCCGTCCACCCTTCCAGTTTTCTTTTAGATTCTTTAAGTTCATATTCTATCTGATCATCAGGGCAATTGGGCAGGATTGGATGCGAGACCGTATGGGTACCAATGGTCACCTGCGGTATGGAGGCGATATTTTTAACTTCCTCGATACTCATAGCTTCTCTAGGAAAGGTATTACATGCTCTGTCAATCTGCCCTATTATTTCTTGTCTTTCGCTTTCCGGTATTTGTTTTAGTGTTTCAACTTTACTGGATTCCTTTAGAATCGCCTTGGGGCAGATTTGTACTTTTCTCCACCAGAAAGTTCCCTCCTCAACAGCGCCAGTACAAATGAAAATGGTCACGGGAATGTCCAGTTTAACAACTGCAGGTATAACGTGTTCGATGTTGTCTTTCCACCCATCATCCAGAGAAATCCAGACCGCGCCTTGAGGACAAGCCGTTTTGTGAATTATTATGTCAATTAATTGGTTTAACGAAAGGAAAACGAACCCATTCTTTCTCAACCAGAGTATGGTCCTGGAAAAAAGCTTTTTATCGGGGTTATGAAAAGCGATTGGCAGGATTACGTTTTGACTAAAAGCCATGTGTTTGGCATTTTTAAGACGACCTAATGATATCAGCATCCACGCCAGAATAGTGCCAATACCGTTTCTGACTACCCTTTTCAGACCCAATAGTTTGCCTCTTTTAGTTAGCGGACTGCCGGTGAGATAAACATCTATTATGTCATCTGTTTTCTTTTAGATAAAGAGCGCGTCTTTTTTGACTGGAGTATGTCTTCAAATAGTTTTTCATAATCCTGCACCATGCGCCGCAGGGAAAATCGGTTTACGACTAAATCTCTACCACGCCGCCCCATCTCTCTAATACGTTCTGGCTGTTGAACACAGGTAACGACCGCTCCGGCGAGACGTTCGGGGTTTCTGGTAGGTATTAGAAATCCCGTCTCATTATCTCTTACCAGTTCGCTGTTGCCGCCGATATCAGTAGCTATCACCGGTTTGCCGAGAGCCATAGCCTCCAAAATAGCGTTGGAGCACCCCTCCGGTTCGGCAGAACATAGGCAAATGACATCGAACGCCGCCAAATAAGAGCCGACTTCCGTTTGATTGCCGAGGAAACTTACCTTCGATTCTATTCCTAACTCTCCGGCCAGATCACGCAGCGCGGGGGCTAAAGGCCCATCGCCAAGAATGCCAAACCTAATCCGTGGATCGGCCTGAGAAATCAATTTAGTTGCTTGGAGGAATGTGATGTGATCTTTATTTGGCGTGAGGCTGGCCGAAATCCCCACAATAAATCCGCCAGGCGGAAGTTTCATGTCAGCCCTTATACGTTTCGCCTTTTCGGGGTCAGGAGCGAGGCGCTGGGTATTAATCCCATTATAGATTACTCTAATGTGAGCCGGGTCTATTCCCCGCTTGATAAGGTATTTCTTGCCTGATTCACTGTTGGGGATAACGCAGTCAGCAAAACGAGTAAAAAAATCCTCGATGCCCAGATATATTCTATACCCGAAGCCCGGTTTAGCGCGGGAGTTACCCCTTTCAGTTACAATTTTAACCGGTGTCCGGTTCATTACCGCGGGTACTAGTGTAAAAAAGGTTGCCGGAGTGAGGAACGGCTGGATAATCTCGACGTTTTTTTTTCGTAGGAGCCGTAACATCGTGAATAGGGTAACAAAATTATATTTCCCCTTCCTGTTAAGGCAGATGTATTCTACGCCCGGGAGACTTTTAATTTCCGGTTCAAGGTCCCCGCCCGGTTGAAGCGTCACCACGATCGGCTTGAAATGCGTCTTGTCCAGGCCTTTAACAAGTTCCAGGAACTGCTGCTCGGCCCCGCCGATTATCATCTTGTTTATGGTGAGCATCACGTTGATTTTATTATTATCAGCCACCCAATTCTCCAATTGTCATTTTTATCATCTTCATAAGTTATAACATGATAAACAAGAGTTCTTGATAAATTATAGCTGCGGTGACCCAGGTATTATCTCAAGCTTGTTTTGTTGATATTTCAGTCATCAGTTCCGGGACCGGCTGAAGTTTTTTCTCTTTTTTAGCCAGTTTCATGGTAACAAGCGAGAAGCCGGCCAGAACCCAGAAAAGAGGCATGGTGGCTAACATATTATGGTAAAAAGAATTTACCACATAAGTGACTAAGGCCGCAGCGAACCCCAAAGATATTCCTTTGGTAAATTTATCAGTTGACAAGAAATAAGCTTTCATGAAATTGTTAAAAATCACAAAATGAAGCCATATAAATAAAACCAAAGCTATAATACCGTAAGATACCCACATCATCATATAATCGTTGTGGGGAGGTTCATTACCCAGCGTTCTGTAGCTCCAGTATCGATTCGTTTCCCATTGAATCAGCGCTGGGTCCACTCTGGCAGTATATTGTGGAGAAACTTTAATAAATTGATCCACACCGATGCCCAAAATGGGATGATCCTCAGCAATAGCGAGCCCGGCCTGCCAAAGGATTTCCCTCGAGATTGAGCTCTCCAATTGTTCCATGCTGTCACGTCCGCTAACACCTTTACCGGCAACAACATTGGAATTTTCCAAAAAAACAAACACCACGAACACTATCGCAAGTATTATCCACCATTTACTGCGTAGCAATATAAACAATAATATCGATACCAGACCGCACGCCACAGCAAAAATAGATGACCGTGTATAGGAGTAATATAAACCGCCTGCTAAAACTATTAACGGTATAAAAAGCCAATTCCTGTTAATTACCTCAAGTCCTTTACGTAGATAGATACCCAGCAATACAATGATTACCACAGATAATATATATGAAAGCTCGAGTTCCATCTCACTCATCCCGGAGGCTCTTCCTAGTTTAGACATAAAATCCGGTATTATGGTAGCCTGCCCCATTCCCAGCATATTATAGTGTTGCATGATACTAATCAGTGCCGAAGCAGTAGCAATTGTGAAAATAAAAGCGCAGATTAATTTGAGTTGCTTAGAATTTTCAATGATAGCTGGTAAAAGAAGAGCGAATAATAAGCCGCTAGCAACATTACGGAAGTCTGTGAAGGTGACACTGATACCTAAAGTATTAACGAAATTAGCTACGACGGTAACGACTACCAGAAATAATGACGGGATAACTATATTTCTCGCCTGCGGGCCAAAATCTATCTCTTTTTGGATCAGGGCTTTCCTTAAGATGAAAAATGTAAGCAGGATTAACAACAGGCGAAGACTGAGATTTACAAACGGAGTCGCAAGCATATAACTGGTTACCGTAAGCTGCTGTAATAAAAGTGCGGCTAAAGCCCAAATTGGTTTTTTAAATCCAAAAAGAAACACTACTACTATTGCTAAAAATGCAATTGCCGATAAGGCCCATTGCAATAAGGCCCAGGCGATGGTTATAAGGACAATCATCCAGGCTATGTTTCTCGGGTTGGAGAGAAATCTCGGAGTTGTTATTGACGTTGTAGTCATAAATAATCCACCAAGTTTCTACACTAATGATTCGTTTTCGTTTTTATCAATTTTACGGTTTTTTCGCCATAGCCTTTTTATTCCCCACCAACTATGACTTTTTTCCCGGAGAACTTGTTCGTAAACCTCGATAATCCGACGGCCGACCGTATCGATTTCGAGATGTGCTATTTTTTCCCTTCCGTTCGTTCTTTTTCCGCGGTTTAATGCCGTTTCCAGTTTCTCGCCTACATCATGCGGGTCCTGCGAGCAGAGATAGCATCCGTCAGTGCCGGCAATAACCTCCGGCACATCACCCGCGGGCACGGAAACTATAGGGAGGTTACACGCCATCGCTTCTTTTATAACCATCGGGGAACCTTCACCATCAGACACAAGGATAAGCACATCACACGCATTCATATATTTTGGGACAATATTCAGGGGTTTTTTAGATACCAATACCAACTCGGCGTTTGGGTCTTTTTCCTTTAATACCTTCATCGATGCCTGTACAATATCCCA
Source organism: Ignavibacteria bacterium (assembly GCA_049516635.1). GTDB lineage: Bacteria > Bacteroidota > Ignavibacteria > Tepidaquicellales > OLB5 > JBEKSX01. The sequence continues at coordinate 4,852 of JBEKSX010000054.1, forward strand.
TCTTTTTACCGGAACATCATGCTGCCCGGCAAATACAACGAGCTTCTTGTCTAACGGGAGATTCAACTCCTCTCGCATTTGCCGCTGTGGCATAGGCTTGAACAAATTAAAATCAATGCCGCAAGGGATAACCAGAGAGTTTTCCAAATGGCCCCTAACTTTCATTTCATTGGACATTACGATTGTTTTATCCATGAACTTCGTCACCAGCCGGCAAATCGGAGCTTGCCAGGTTTGAAAGACCTGATGGCCGTGGTGAGTAAGCACTACAGGGTAAAGGAATTGCGCCCTGGCGATAATTCCTGAAAAAACATAATGTGCGTGTATTAAATCATAGCGTTTTGTGAGGAGTTTAGCCCATAATCTCGGAAACGCCCATACATAGTTCCAGGTACTCTTTTTCCCGTTAACAAAAAATACATCTATTTCTACGCCTTGTTTTCTTAAAGACTCTACTTGTTCCCTAACAAAAGTTCCGAAAAAAGGCATCTCGGGAATAGGAAACATATTGGTTACGATTAAAACTCTCACTCGATATTACTTGTGTCTATTATTTTCGATAATCAGAATAATAAATATTACTATTATTCCAACTAGATAATAGTGCTTAAGTGGTTGGAAATTAGTGAGAACAATGTTATCGGCAGGTAAGAATTGCTTTTCACTGATAGCATTTAATTATAAAAAACGATAATGTTTTACAAATATAACAATGATGACTATGACTTTTTTGTATCTATTAGTTCAATAAACTGACTGGAAAACCCAAGTTCGTGATATAACGTGCAATTCACTTCCATGTAGTTTGACTATGCACGCCTATTGTAATTTTTGTTAAATAGGACTAAATTTGAAATATTAGAACAAATAATCCCATAAAAAAAGTAGAAAAACATGAAAATCGGCATTGCGACGTTATATTCTTCAGTTAATTACGGAGCATATTTTCAGGCATATGCTCTTCAGGTAATTTTGAAAAACCTGGGATACGATACTGAATTCTTTAATACCAAAACATCTATCATAGATAAATTTAGAAATGAGCTTCTATTAAGCAAGAACTATAATACCCTTGTATTCAATATAAAAAAATATAATAACTTCAGACGTTCTTGGGCCAAATTGTGCGTGTCAAAAAGAAAAAAGCATAATACTGATTATTATGACGCCGTTATACTCGGAAGTGATGAAATATGGAATTTAAGGAATGACTCTTTCCAACACTTACCCTTATATTTCGGTATAGGAATAAATACGAAAAATCTTGTTACTTATGCACCCAGTTGTGATAATACAACAATTGAGCAGATAAGAAACGATCCAAATGCACAAAAAGGATTGAGTATAATCAATCATTTTTCTGCTCGCGATGAAAACTTGGCCGGTATTATTGAAACATTAACCGGGAAAAAGGCAATTCTTGTGTTAGATCCGACAATGCTATTAGGTGACTTCTCTCAATTTGAAGAAAATATTAGTTTAAAGGGATACATACTTATTTATACATATGGATTCAATGAAAATAGAGTAAAACGGGTAAAGGAATTTGCCAGAGCGAAAAATCTTAAGATAATATCAGTTGGCTTTTATTATAAATGGGCTGACATGAATCTGCCGGCATCTCCGTTTATTTTTTTAGGATTGATTAAAAATGCAGATTATATGATAACATCAACATTACACGGAGTCATATTTTCAATGATTTATAAAAAGAAGTTCGGGGTTTTTTGTAAAGGAAGGTTTAAAGTAGAATCGATTTTAAAGGAATTTGATTTAAGTTACAGGTCGTTGGATTATAGCAGTAGTATCATTGAAGTGATTGATAAAGAAATAGATTTTCTAAAGCTGGATAATACTATCAATGAAAAAAGAAGACAGTCCATGGAATATTTGACGAATGCGCTGAGTAATAAAAAGTAATGAATTATGGCCAATAACATTAGTTCAGTAGTTAAACAAGGACTTTGCGCGGGATGCGGTACCTGCGAGGGCCTTTGCCCTGAAAATGCCATAAAAATGGAAATCGATAAGAAAAAGGGAGTTTACACTCCCCGCATGAATGTGAGTAAGTGTACCCAATGTGGGGTCTGCTTTCAAGGATGCCCGGGCCATGCGGTAGATTTTGAGGAGTTAAAGCAGACCATTAGTACTGATAGCAAAAACGACATCTTAATCGGCAATTTTCTGGATTGTTATACCGGATATGCCGCCAACGAGTCCATCCGATACAGTGCATCGTCTGGTGGCCTTGTCACTCAATTACTCCTTTTTGCTCTTAACAATGGATATATCGATGGCGCGTTAGTTACCAGAATGAAAAAGAGCGCCCCTATGGAACCTGAGCCGTTTATCGCCAGGACTAATGAAGAAATCATCGAAGCCTCAAAATCAAAGTATTGCCCTGTCCCAGCGAATGCAGCAGTAAAAGCAATTCTTCAAAGTAATGGCAGATACGCGGCCGTCGGACTTCCGTGTCATATGCATGGTATCAGGAAAATAGAACAGTTTAACCAGGAATTTAAAAAGAAAATTGTTTTACACCTGGGTATTTTCTGTGGTTATACGCCTAACTTCTGGGCTATTCTAACTTATCTTAGTCGGGCAAAGACCAAACCAGAAGAAGTTTCTAGTTTGAATTTTCGAGGAGAAGGCTGGCCTGGAGGAATAATGGTCTCTAGAAAAGACGGAAGCCGGCTTTTTATGGCACAGGGCGATTTTTATCGGAAATATTTTACCAGTTTCTTTATACCCTCAAGATGTTTGATGTGCTGCGACCAAACATCGGAATTGGCTGATTTATCGTTTGGAGACGCATGGTTACCTGAATATAGCAGTGACAAAATAGGACGGTCCATTATAATTTCTCGTTCGGAAATTGGGAAACAAATACTAGATCATGCTGTTGATATGAAGGCGATTGAATTAGCTCAAATACCCGTGAAGTTGGTGAAGCGTTCTCAAATGAATTCATTGTATCCCAAGAAGCATATCGCGAAGGGTTATATTGCTCTGTCAAGGAGCAAACCTGTTTATAATGTAAAGCTGCCAAATCCCGGCAAATTAGATTACATATTATCTTTTTTATCACATATCGACCATCTATATTCCATGCACGCCTTTTCACGTCTGATATTAAAGTATCTGCCACAAAAGTTGTTATCAGGGTACAGGATTCCTTATAATTTTATGCTCTCGCGCCAGTTAAAGAAATTCGGAAAGACATTTTAGTTTACCTGGTCAGCCGATAGTGAGCACACCATGATTACGTGGAATAAAATAATGCAAAGGGATCGTTTGTTCTGTTCAAAAGGACAACAACTAAAATACCCTCCGTTTTTGTTCGAGGGCTTCATCCTAAGAAGATTTTTTAACCAATTTTTAAGTCAGTATACTCGAGAATCTGACGGACTTCATGGGATTATTAGCGGTGTGTGATTTGTAGGTTCGCAAGTAGCGAGAACTACCATAATTATTTTGCGGAATCACGCAAATTTATAGATTAGGTAGTATTATTGTGTAATTAAATATGTTAAAATTTTTCAGAAATATGGATTGGCTACAATGTTTAGCATTCGGAGTATTATTTGGAATCGTTGTTTTTGGAATTTTTATTTTAGTTCAAAATATCCTGGATATAAATGAAAATATCAGGCTTCAGCTTTCAATAAAAATATTCAATCTAATATTTATCTCTATTCTCGCGTTCCCTGTTATTTACTTGTCTTCCAAAGCGTTTTTTCGCACCAGCTCAATTAAGTTACTGGCATTAAGTGGTGCCCAATTGTCTCTCGGCATTGGAAGCCTGCTGAAGGGGTGGCTGCCTGATACTAATCTATCAATTCTAATTATCATCTATGAAAGTACAGTCTTGTTAACTTCATTGATATATCTATCAGGTGGAATCATTACTATCGCTAGGCCGGCCAGTTTCAAGCTGAATGCAGAACAGAAAAGGAAGGTTTATTTTGGGGGTCTTACCGCAGTAATACTGGCTGTAGCCTTAATTGTGTCGTTTACGTTTCTTAAACTAATCCCTTCATCGGTTGGTTTCAGAGGAAATAGGCTCTCAGTCCAGGATATTTTACAGATTCTTTCAACAATAATATTGTTCATTACTTCATTGATATATTTTCGGGTTTACCTAAAGTCGAACTCGGACTTAACTTACTGGTATTGCCTAAGTCTGTTATTTTTAGCTTTCGGCGTTTTTTTTATCTCACAAGGTGATGTTGAAAGCAGGATTGCCTGGGTAGGGCGGGCTTCCCAATATTTTGGCAATATCTGTTTTCTGGCGGGTTTAATCAGGAATTATAAACAAGAAAAGATAAATACTTCAAAGATAAGGTATTCGAGGAAACCGGTGGGTGTTTGATCGAGGAACCAATACTGTTACTAAACTAATATTTTAGGATAATTAACTATATATGAGCGTCGCTAGGACTATCGCTAAAAATACTTTTTTCAATTTTATAACGAATGCCACAGACTATTTGATTAACTTTGGAATAGGCATTTTACTGGCACGGTTTCTAGGGCCGGACGAGTATGGCGTATACTCGTTTCTGATGTGGTTCCTCGCCTTCGCTCAACTCTTCGTAAATCTTGGTATTGGGAATATGGTAATAAGATATGTGGCCGAGGCCATAGGGCGGCATAATGACAGTGAGGTTAAATCGCTGGTAGGGCTTGCTATGTGGGTCAGGGTAACGGCATCGTTTATTGTCATCGTCCTCTTGGTTGCTTTCGCTCAATTTTGGGGAAAACTCTTCGGTAGTGTTGGTGTTCAAAGTGCCCCATTCTTTATTATCCTCTCAGTTGGAATCTTGCCTAATGTATTAAATTATCTGTTATCTTCAATTTTTGCCGGTTTTCAAAAATATGAATATAGTGCCTATTTAATGTTGGCGATTAATCCACTTCGTGCTTTAGGAATAATAATCGTCTGTGCGATGGGCTTTGGAGTAAGGGAGATCATATACGTCAGCACTTTTTCGTGGATTTTCGGTGCTTTCATAGGATTTTTCTTGCTTCGCCGGCTAATTCCTCTTAGCAGTTTACTTGTACCCCCGCGAATTAATCCAGAATCTAAACGTGCCATTAAATATTCCCTTGTCATGATGGGAATATTTTTTATTAGTTACATTCAGGTCCAGAGATCTGAAATATTTTTTCTCGGTAGGTATCAGTCTACTGAAGTTGTCAGCTTTTATTCTATTGCCAGTCTTCTGGCCCAAAATTCACTGGGGTTGGTGCTTCAGGTCTTCAGCGGAGTGCTCGTCCCCGCTTTTTCCGAGCAGTTTGCTCGCGGTGATATTAGTAGAATAAAAAAGATATATTTAGTTTCAGCTCGATATTTAATGGCTCTAGGTATTCCCCTGGCAATCGGCGGAATGGCTCTCGCTGGTCCAATAATTAGACTTTTTTATGGAGTAGATTATTTGCCGGCAGTATTACTGTTACAGATTGTATTGATTCCTTATGCCTTATTGGCAATTGATGACGCAGCCACAGGCGTGCTGTACGGCATGGATCAACCGGCACCGATCCTTAAAGTAGGGATTATCATGTCCATCTTAAGCATAGGCTTAGATTTATGGCTTATCCCCAGATATGGTGCAGTTGGAGCCGCAATAAGCAGTTCGACACCAAGGTTCATATCCGCTATTATCATCATAATTTACGCTTCACGGATGTGCCAGACGCCCTGGCCGTTGAAGGATACGTTTAAAATTTCTGTTACTTCTATAGTCATGGGAGTTATCATCTATACATTACAACATTTTATAAGGAATGCAATGTTGTCGCTGGTATTGTTATTACCACTAGGCGTAGTTGTGCACATAATAGGATTGGCAGTTTTAGGCGTAATACGTCAAGATGATATAAATATTATGAAACAGGTTGGAGGTGGCTTACCAACTCGCTTCCGCGGAATTTACGGCTCTATCGTCAGACTTATAGAAAAAATGACGAGAAAGCCAGTGCTTCCGATAAATAAAAGCAATTAATAATCAATTCTTTCTTCACAAGATTTATCGCGTAAATCAGAAATATTAGTAATCGGGAAGAAGCAAAAATATTAACCATGATATTTGACAATCAAAGAACATGAAGCCAGCGTCAGGGTCACTGATCTCTGCCGTAAGTATGGGATAAGCGACGCCGTCCACTATATTGGAGGCCAAGTATGCCGGAATGGCGGTTAGCTACCTCAAGCGGTTGAAATCCCTGGAAGCGGAAAATCGGTGTCCTAAGCAGATTGTAGCCGGCCAGGCACTGGATAATCTGGCGCTGAAGGAATTTACTCTCAAAAAACTTCTAATGCCCGAGGTTAAGCATTTGGTGGCCTCTCATGTGCGGGAGAGCCTTAAGCTGAGTCTAAGAAAAGCCTGTCTGCCCGGGAATCTATCGACGTACGTTTACTATTACCGGCCAAAGCCGGACAATGGTGGCGTTCTGCGCCATCGTCTGCCAGAGCCGGCGGCGCAAAGAAAGCGTTTTAGCAGTCCCCCGTTTACACGTAATGCTGAAAAGAGAAATCCTGGTATTCAATCACGAGCGGACAGAACGATTATCTGGAAGAAGAGATGGCATTGAAAAAGAATAGGAAGATAAAAGGAGCCGCCGGAGCCGGAGTAATATTCCCTCACCATAGCGGACAAACGAAAGAAGGTTCATAGATTTCGTAACTGATAGTATTGTTACGAGAAGGCGTTTCCGGGCACTTGCCATCGTCGATGGCTGCATACGGGAGTGTCCCGCTTTCGTGATAAATACATCCCTAAGCAGCCGGCGCGTAGTGGCAGTGCCGGGGAGACTGGCGTACAGAGGATTACCGGAATTCATCACGATCAATTATGGTCCCTTCACGTGAGATTTCGGGATGAATGCCTTAATACGAACTGGTTCATCAACCAAAGCCATGTAAGTAGAAGCATCATCGAAAATTGGCGCAGAGATTACAACGAAGTCAGACCAGACAGCCCATTGAAAGCGCTACTCCAAGGAGTACGTTCTAATGATCGCGGGACTCTAATCAGAAATGGAACTAATGACGGGGCAAAGTCATTATAACCAAACTCTAACAAAGAAAAACGACATTCCCACCTTTTTCCGAATACAGTATATTCTACAACCTGAACATGAAAAATATTCCCGTACTAAAAGAATGTCGCTGGATTTTTAGCACCAGGGAGATGCCGCAAAATATATTAGGTCAAAGAAAAGGCAGTGCAAACACTATCAGGAAACTAAACTATATTCCCTGGCCCAAAAACCGAATCGGGTATATTGGCTAATTAAGACATGCAAATATGACCGCCAATGAATATTTTCAATAAGTGTAAGCTGGAGCCTGAAATTATGGATCTCGTTGATCTTCCCAAATTAGAAAATACTAACAATTTATCGATTCAGGAACTCAATGATACTGAGAGTTTTCGTGATTTAAAAGAAACATGGAATACACTGCTTCAGAAAAGTGATGATAATAATATTTTCTTAACATGGGAATGGTTATTTAATTGGTGGCAGATTTATAGTAAAGGCAAAAAACTCCGAATAATTCTAATCAAGGATGGAGAGAAAATTATTGGTATCATCCCACTAATGTCAGTAAAGTACAAACAAGGTTTTATCAGTATCGATACACTGGAAAACTTATGCTCCGAGGAATGTGATTACAGCGGTATAATTCTTTCAGAAAAAAGGGGGGAATCAATAGCTCTTGTTTCCAAATACATGGCAAATATAATAAACGATGAGAAATTAGTAATAAGAATGCACCAAATACCAGAAAACAGTGCTTTCTTAACTTCATTGCGCGGTCAATATCCATCATTGTCTAAATATCTAAATTTCCAAGAACAAAAAGAAAGTTCCTGTGCCCGAATTGTACTCCCGGCTACATGGGACCAATATTTTAGCTCTTTATCAGGAAAGCTGCGATACAAATTGCGCCGAAAAATGAAACTGCTAGAAACAGAGCACAAGGTAGAATTATATAAATATGACGGTAGCCCGGACTTGAATGAGAAATTACAGATTCTCTTCGATCTCCATCAGAAGGAATGGGGAAACGAAAGTAAATTTATCCAGCATGAAGCAAGAGAATTTTATCTCAATGTATCCGCAGATTGTAGTCGAAACAGATGGCTTGATTTACACATTTTATACGCAGATGAAAAACCTGCATCAATAAGCTGGGGATTTAGTTATAATAATATTTTTTGGGGCATGACAATAGCCTTTAATGCAGATTATTCTGGATATGGCGTTGGAAATCTGCATTTCATGAAACTAATTGAAAATTGTACTAATAGAGGTTTAAAGATATTCGATTTTCTAAAAGGCGACGAACATTACAAATCACGCTGGAAATGCTCGGCTACAGATAACTTTAAAATAACGATAACAGATAAAAGTACAGCCGGAAAATATCGCGCCAAGCTATTAGAAATGTTAATAAAGTATGAAAATGCTAGAAAACGCACGTTCCTTGAAAATATAAAACTGCTTTTAAAAAAAACACAACCAACGAAAAAACCGAATAACGATCAACAGACAACCGATAATAAAGACGAATTGTAGTGAGAAATGATAAATAAATATTTTCGTAACCTATTATTTTTCTTATTGGATATTTCAGGGATAAATACGCTTCTCATGAAAACCCATCGTAATAAAGCGTTAATTCTCTGGTATCATGGAATATGCGATGAAGACTTTAATTTACTAAAAGATTATGATGAGAGACATATTCCCAAATCGCTCTTCAGGAAACAATTGGAATATCTTAAAAATCACGGTTTTTCATTTATAACTATGACGGAGATGGTTAATGCTCTAAATAACAAAAAATTGGGAAAATCTGTTGTCCTCACTTTCGATGATGGCTTTAAAAATGTAGTGGATAACGCATACCCGATAATGAAAGAATTCGGCGCAAAAGGCTGCTTTTATTTAGTTTCTGATCTCATGGGTACCGATAATTTGTTATGGACGGATTATATTGAAACTTTGATCAGGAACCATGGTGAATTCAAATTTTTATTTCAAGGAAAAGTTATCGATTACAAACTTGTTAGTAAAAAATCTTATGAATACGCGATGAAAGATGTGAAGTTAAAATTATTCACTCTCCCAGAAAAACAACGATTGGAATACTTGAAACAATTGAGTATCCGTACCTTAAATAACATTCCTCAAGAATTTAAAATAGCCACCTGGGAACAAATTAATAGTCTGGATCCGAACATAATGGAAATTGGCAGTCATACCAGAAGGCATCCCAACTGTAATAATCTTTTTACCGAAGATGAACTAAATGATGAAATCTATAATTCAAAAATCAATATCGAAAATAACATCAAACGAAAAGTAGATCATTTTTGCTTTCCGGCTGGTTCTTATAACGGTCGAGTAATTTCTGCTGTTCAGAAATGCGGCTATTTATCTTCAGTTACGATAGAAAACGGGTTTGTTCAGGAAAACTCTGATGTATTCAAGCTCAAGCGTATCGAGGCGACCGGACAATTTTTACATTTTAAAGCTAATATATCAGGAAGTGTCGATTTTTTGCGTAAAATAAAAAGAGTCTACATGCGTTCTTTATGCAAAATAAGGTCTTTATTCAGGGTAAAAATTCGAAGAAATGTTAGGGTAATATTGCATGCCAGCTATCCAGGATAATTTTAGCAATTATGTCAACTATATACTTAATCATGGGAAAGGCTAAATAAAATGCCTAAAATAAGCGTAATTATACCTACATATAATAGAGCAAGCCTTATATCGGAATCCATCGATAGCGTTCTTTATCAAACGTACAAGGACTTCGACCTCATCATTGTCGATGACGGTTCTACTGACAATACAAAGGAAATAATCTCCAGGTACGACGATCCCCGCGTTAAATATGAATATCGCGAAAACCGTGGTGTATCTGCAGCCCGTAATTACGGGGCTGAAATGACATCGGCTGATTACATCATTTTTCTGGATTCCGATGATATACTTCTCGAAAATTCCTTAGAAAAATTTGTCAACTGCCTTGACTTTAACAAAGAAGTTGGCTTTGGCTATGGTCAAGCCAACATCATGAAAGTTGGCGGGGAGGTTTATCGAGTACGCAAATCTCATTTTTTCACGGATTCTCAAATTATTGACCCGGTAAAACAAATAAGGGAATTAATTTTCCATAAACCTTACACTGTTTCCACCTGTGCCATGAGGCTTTCTTGTTTTAACGCAATAGGTGGATTCAACGAAGATATGTGGTTCGCTGAAGATTGGCAATTTTTCGTACGTTTAGCCAAGCGATACTCGGCATTTTATATTGCCGAACCCGTGACCAATATGCGTGTTCACGATAACCAGCTACAGAATGAAGTTAAACCAGGAAGAGAGAAAGCCTTTTTTTCTATTATCAAAGAGGTTTTTGAAGATCCGATTTTCGCACCTAAAGTTGAAGACATAAAAGGTCAGGCCTATTGTCATATTTACAACTCCATTTTAGCTGAACTCGCCTCTGGAGAAGATTCAAAACTGGCCCGGAAGTACCAAATAATGGCAGTGAGGTTCTACCCCAGTATAATTTTTAAGCGGGATATAATGTTTATCACATATAAATATTTTGCCTCGTTACTACCTGCCTGTATGAGAATAAGGTTAAGAAACATCAAGCACCATTTTAAGTATACTCTCGAGGAGCAGGAATAACTTAAGAATATTTACGACGATAGCCTTGAAATATTCATTAACATCAAATTTATATACTTTATAAAAATATTACAAATCTGAGTTGTTTATCTGCACGAATATGAGTGGACTAGAATATGAAAAATAGTGAACTGAAAGAAACGATATATTCAGATTTATTTCGTTATTCGGGAAAAGTTACTCCAGGAACATTATTGAAATATTTGTTAATCAATGCCGAATTTAGGTTTACGTACATATTCAGAAAATGCCAGTATTACAAGCAGAGTAAATGGTATATCATTCCTTTTTTCTTTTTTTTAAGCTTAAAGTATTTTTACACTCGCACAAGAGGATGTGACATCCACATTGGGACTAAAATTGGAAAGGGCTTATATATTGGTCATATGTGGGGTATTGCTGTTCACGCTCAAGCAATAATTGGATGCAACGTTAATCTATCCAAGGGTAATACAATCGGAGCCGCCAACAGGGGAGAAAAAGCAGGCGTACCGACCATTGGAAATAGAGTGTGGGTGGGCACAAACGCGATATTAGTTGGGAAAATTAACATCGGAGATAATTCATTAATTGCTCCAGGAGCTTACGTTAATTTTGATGTTCCAAATAATTCTATTGTAATGGGAAATCCTGGGAAAATAATAAATACTTCAACAGGCGCTGTTGATGGTTACATCAATAATATCGTGAAAGAGACTAATAACTGAAGTTGAAAATATAAGTAATTCAATGGAAAAAACAATAGATAGACAAATCGAACTAGATGTCCTTCGAGTAGCAGCAATCTTGGTAGGAACAGCCGGATGAATATAAAACGGAAATTTCAATCTTTACAGAAAGACCATATAGTCGAATATAAAAAATGTGCTGGTGATAATGATTTACCGGATAAATTACAAGTTCTTTTCGAACTTCATCAGAAAAAATGGGGGTCGGCCAATGTCAGAAGTAAATTCGCCCATGATAATTCTGATTTATTTAAGCTAAAGCGTATTGAAGCTAAACGTAATTTGTCATTCTTTAAGGCTAACGTTTCAGGAACATTGGATTTACTTTGGATTATAAAGGCTCGATTATACTGTAACCATATGGACTAGATACAATAAATAATTAAAGGATAACTAAAATGCCTAAAATAGCGGTGATAATACCAACATACAACCGAGCACAAATTATCACAGAATCGATAGTAAGTGTTCTTCACCAGACATTTAAAGACTTTGAACTTATCGTAGTTGATGACGGTTCAACAGATAACACGAAGGAAGTGGTTGCTAATATTAATGACCATCGGATCAGATATATTTATCAAAATAACCATGGCGCATCAGCCGCCAGAAATGCTGGAATCAAAGCTTCCACCTCCGAGTACGTTGCGTTTCTTGATTCAGACGATTTCTACGTGGATAATGCCGTCGAGAAAGCAATAAACTGTCTCGAATCACACCCAAATGTGGGTTTTAGTTACGGTCAATGCTATGTATCGAGATTAGGCGGGAATATTTATAGAACACGAAAATCGGCTTTTCACGATAATTCTACGATCATAGAGCCATTCATGCAGATAAGAGAACTGTTATTAATTTGTCCGATAACACTTTCATCACTCACTGTAAGAAGACGATGTTTCGACGAAGTCGGCATTTTTAATGAGGACCTGTTTTTCGGTGAGGACTTCCACATGTTCATAAGGTTGGCTAAAAAGTATCCAGCCTTTTATATTGCGGAACCTCTCATTACTCAAACTGTCCATGATGATTCCCTCCGTCACACAATAATAAAACCAGGCGGGGATAAAGCGTTTCCATTGATTCTTCAAGAAATATTCAATGATCCGGCTATTGCACCAAATTTCTCCGATATCAAGAATTCCACTTATAGTCATTACTACAGTGAATGGATAATGCTCAGCTATTGGGGAACTAACATGAAGCTTGCCAGAAAATACCTCAGAATGGCAGTTCAGTGTTACCCGCAAGTGGTTGTTAGTCGTCGCGGTTTGTATATTTTCTATAAATACATCGCGTCTTTTCTCCCGGATAAAATACGAATAGGGTTAAGAAATATTAAACGTCGGTTTAAATATACGATGGAGGAGCAGGAAGCAAACAATCTGCTATAGAAACAATATACAGGGAAAATTAACATATTATGAAAATTAGGGAAGCCAATATCAATGATAAAAACAGAGGGGACTCCTTTGTTGATAGCGAAGGCGGTGATTATCGCTTATATTATATTGGAAGCAATTCTGTGAAACGAGAGGTGACCAATTTATCCCCCTCACGATCGAAAATGATTCATCCCAACTAATAGGGATATTCGCTTTAGTTAAAAAAAAAATGTTTTTATTCCATTTTGGAGCCACTTCCAGAAGGATGTGGAGATTTTTTAATTAAAAATGATCTACCTGAATCAGAGAAATATAAAATTATGCATGATTTAATAAAATATATTGATTCAAATTACGCTAAAGGTTGTGCTGGCCTTTTCATAAAAGAACGGATTACCTATTTTGATCAAAAATATAAAGTGCCCATTAATACTAGGTTTGATAGTGGATTGAAATACTCTTATAACGAAATATCGGGTTTTCCATGCGCTCATATCATAGAGCCGGTAATAAGAATTAATTCAAATATCAGGTAAGGCTTATCCTATAAACATATCTTAGAGGCCAATTTTAACCATGATAAAAACGTCCAACAGACAAATAGAACTAGATATACTTAGAGTAGTCGCAGTGTTAATGATAATGTTGTACCATTACACTTTCAGGGGGTTTGCGGCAGATAATTTGTCCATCCTTTCTTTTCCCTCCTTAAGTAAAGTGTTCAAATATGGGACCCTAGGGGTACAATTATTTGTTATGATAAGTGGTTACGTAATGTTCATTGGGGAACCACATAAAAGCTTTAAAAATTTCGTGATATCCCGTATAGCGAGGCTATATATCACTTTCTGGATTGCGGTCACTATAACCACAATAGTTACTTTACTTATCGGCGGCGCAAGGTTCCACGTTTCTTTAGGTCAATATTTAGTAAATCTAACTATGTTAAACGAATTTGTAGGTGTTCCATCAATCGATGCCGCCTGGTGGTTCATGACACTAGTATTGACATTTAACTTCCTTGTCGGAATTCTTATACTAATAAAACTAATAAAATGGCAAGATTATTTCGCCGGGATTTGGTTAGTTCTTGGTTCTATCACATATTTTTACCATGTTCCGATATTTAGTAGTTTATTATTGTCAAATTACGTGTCTTTCTTTGTTGCTGGTATAATTTTCCAATCGGCAAAAACCCATGGCTGGAACTGGTACAGATATCTCGTGATGCTGGGTTCATTAACCGTCTCAATTCATAACGCTGTTTCCGGTGCCAGGTATTCCCAGAACTATTTTCACCAGCCGTTTCCCGTATTTATCGAAGCCGGATTAACCTGTGTCCTCTATGTTTTGTTTTACCTGATCACCATAAGGAAAAAACCCCTAAACATACCTAATATTTTTATTCTGTTCGGCGCCGCGACATATCCCTGGTATCTGCTCCACCAAAATATAGGATACATGGTATTTAACTGGCTGGGCCAATCCTGGAATAAATATCTATTATTATCAATAACTGCAATCGTGATAATTTCAATTTCCATTGTCATAGCTAAATATATTGAACCCTATTGTTATAAAAAATTGAAAACAACATTAGAAACAATTGCATCGTTCATTGAAAAAATGATGAGGAAAAGGTTTGCCTAGTCCAACAATAAATCTATTGATTGATGATATTACTTGTTTAAAGAAACGACCAAATTATGTCATTTCCAAGAACGGTAGAACAAGTTTTTAATAAGATGAAAGCTACACTATTTATCTTGTGCTATCCGCAACCCAGCATTAACGACCAGTGCTTAGCAGCAATATCCGAATATCTAGGACTAAATTACAAGCTGATTAAACCTGAAGATTTGTTAAGAGATGATCCTTCCTGCCAGGACACGAAAAATAGAAACAAATCATGTATCGCATTTAGTAATGAGACAATTAACGCTCTTTGTCAAAATAATAATTTAAGCTTAATTGAAAAATTGCCAGGCATCTGTTCATTCGTTTTTGTTTATAACTGTAATCCGTTTATTTCTTCAAATGACGGGTTAAAAATATTAACGAACGAGGTTCTTGAATCAGTATCAGCCCTTTCTGACAATGAGCAAAGCTATTCCATTGAAGAGCGCCATCGTGAAATATCAAAGCAATTTTCCGGCCTAGTTTTTGGGCCTGTTAATAGTCAAGTGGATTTTGTTTTTAATGTCAGGAAACCATCAGACCAATTAGATTCAATTATTTCGATCAATAAACGACCGATGTTGGCAAGAGTAAAAAGAGAAGGATGCAGCATCTTTGCCCTGGCTACCGGTAAGATTCAAGATGTTAACGAGATTGAAAACAGGTCACTTACCGCTGCAAATTACTTTTCTACCCTAATCCCGACACTTATGGTCCTCAAATATGTGTTCGGAGATTTCTGCTGGCACCCTGTAGCCAATCAAGCTTGTTTGACGATAGATGATCCGTTACTTCATAAAAAATATGGCTTTCTTAACTATGTAGATTTACTTAATTCAATGAATCAAAACGGTTACTTCACGACGATGGCATTTATACCTTGGAATTATCGGCGCACGCAACGAGAGGTTGCCGAACTATTCCTAAAAAACTCTAATCGATATTCAATATGTGTTCACGGTTGCGACCATAGCTCACCAGAAATTAACCGGACTCGATTTCGATAAAGTAATGGTGTTCCCCCAGGGAGTTTTTTCAACAGCGTCTCTGAAAGCTCTGAAGTCTAATAACTTCACGGCTGCCGTAAACTCCGGCGTCTTTCCTGTGGATTCTGGGGGACTGAAAATAATAGACATGCTGCAACAATCGGTATTGTTCTACGAAAGCTTCGCCCTGTTTCACCGCAGGTACCCTTTGGTCATCGCTGATTTCGCCTTTGACCTGTTTTTAGGAAAACCTGCGCTAATCGTGACTCACCATAGCCACTTCAAGGATGGGTACAAAGAAATTTCCGGGTTTACCGGAAAGATCAACTTATTGGATGCCGACCTGAAGTGGAGGGGGCTGGAGGAAATTGCGAGGAACTCATACTGGCAAAAAAAAGAGAGCGATACACAAATTTATTTGAAAACATGCTCAAACATATTGCATATCGACAATGATTTTACCGACACCGTCAAATACTCCATCATGAAATACGAGACGAACAACATTCCTTTGGAAGGAATCTTAGTCAACGGGCAGAAGATTGATTATTCAATTGCCAACCATTTTTTAAAATTTGATATTGATATCAAACCCAAAGCATCTACTGATATAGTTATAAAGTTTAAAAATTTGTATACTAATCTGAAAGAAGATACCGGGATGTTTGAGAAAGTAAAAATATTTACCCGCAGGCATCTTTCGGAAATCAGAGATGATTATATAAGTAAGATATAACTTGTGTAAATATTTTCAAGAGTAGTCTGACCTGAATGTGAGGTTCACCCCATATTAGGGCCAATTATTGGGAGACTTTTCCACTATTTTTACACTATTACTCCTGCGAATTCAACCGGCGACAGATTACCCAATGACCCATGCGGTTTCTCCCGGTTATAGTGCTGACCCCATT
>JBEKSX010000055.1:0-19698 GCA_049516635.1 Ignavibacteria bacterium
AGCATAATTATTCCCGTTCGAGGCGGAATCGATATTTATCCTCAGCACTTTACCGAGCAGTACTGTCCTGTTCTGTGCATAATTATTCGGATCGCCTCCCGAGCCCCCGTCACCCAGAGCAATATATAGGTAGTGATCGGAACCGAATGCTATCTTACCTCCCTTATGATTGGGATAGGGCTGATCCTGAGTTAAAATTATTAACTCACTGCTCTTGAGAGCGGAATCGGGATTTGATGCGCTTACGGTAAAACGCGAGACTATCGTTCTTAAAGGTAAAGCCGATGTTGTGTAGTCAACAAAGAAATATTTATTATTCACATAATTCACATGGAAAGCCATACCGAGCAATCCAGTTTCACCTCCGTTCTGTGATACCCTGTCGGATAGATCCAGAAATACTTTGGGGGTGGTGACACTCGGCGAATTCGGAAAAACATAAATAACGCCGTTCTGCGTCACAACAAATATCCTGTTGCTTCCGTCATTGGACGGTATCATTTCGGTCATGTGGCTGAAAGTCAGATTAGGAAAAGCGTTCGTCACACTGTAATCGGCATGGGAACGATTCGCCTGAAACATAAAACAACAGATAAACAGAATAATAAATATTTTTTTCATGATAATTTTAATTTATTTTCTTCTTCCCATTATCCGCAATAATAACAGGAAGAGGTTTATGAAATCCAGATACAGAGCCAGAGCTCCCATTATAGAAGCTTTACTCCCTTCCTCGGAAGCGCTGTCCACGTTCATGCTCATGTGCTTTATCTTTTGCGTATCATATGCCGCAAGTCCCACGAATATGAATACGCCTATATATGATATGAGCCAGTCGAGGGAACGTGATGCAACAAACATATTCACCACGGATGCTATTATAATCCCGATAAGTCCCATGAATAAAAATCCGCCTACCTTTGTCAAATCCATCTTCGTAACGTACCCGAACACGCTTGTTACTCCGAACATTGCCGCCGTGATAAAGAACGTATAAGCTATAGAACCTATCTGGTAAACAAGAAATATCACGGATAACGTTACACCGTTCAATGCGGCATAGAAAAGGAATATAAGCGTTGCAAGAACTGCGGGTATCCGGTTGATCGCAGCGGATAATCCCCACACAAGAGCTAGCTCCATTATCAATAATCCCCAGAAGATGATAGGATAATAAAGCATCATAGTTCTCACTTCCGGGATCGCCGTTTCGATACCCAACGCAACTATGGCGGTCAACGCCAGGCCCATCGTCATCCAGTTGTATACTTTTAGAACAAAGGAAGCATTCGCTTCCCGGACTGCTGTTGTGCTTTGCATTACAGGATATGGCTGCATAATTTTATCTCCTTATTTTAAGTTTATTAATCCTTTAATTATAGATGGTAATAAACTTAAAATATAAATATTTTTACATAATTCAAATTCTAATTCAACAAAATACATATACTAACGAACCTGTTGCATAGACTAAAACCTAATTCGCTGCTTAAATCGTTCCGCTTCAGGATGATAGTGCTCGTCTTCCTAATCGCAGTATCGGTAGTCTTCATTTACCTGAAATATTATTCAAAGAAGGATAACGGAACGGATAAATATCCCACACTGACAGATAATTCGGTACTGACAAGACCTCACCTCCGCCTCAGCCCGGAATTTCTCAAAGAAAAGAGCGTAGCCGATATAGATTCGATACTTTCCAATTTCGGCATAAAAAAGGAGTGGATTACCACCATAACGGGCGCCGAAAAAACGCAAAAGCCGAAAACCGATAAAACGAAGAAGGAAAACATTGCAGTCTGGTATACAAAATACGTTTCTATTCCGCGGGACGTGAACACGGCGGAGATAAATCTGGACCTTTCCAACTACACCCGTCTTCTCGGCCTGGTACCGGAGGTCAGCGAAGATATCAGGACCACGGACATTACATTCGATATCACCGATCCAGATGATACTTCATCCGTAAAAGATCAGCGCCCTCTCGCTAAAATATTCATAAACCACTCGGATAAGATAACCAGGGACGGCGGGACTTTCGTTATCCTCCTGAATAACATCGGTGATTACAAAAAAGATGAAGTGGATGATGTGCTGAATTCAACGAGTGAATTCTCATATATCTTTCCTAGGAATCCCGATGATATAGATGCCCAGAACAAGCTCATACAGTTAAAAAAAGACGTAGTACTTAATGTGACCGAAGGAAAGAATGATAACTATGATGCCGACTTCAGAGCGGGTATGGACGTGAAGGAGATAAAGCAGAAGGTCAGGTCATTGAGCATAGACTATCCAGCCGTTAAAATGGTTTTGCTCACAAGTACCGATGTTCCCGCCGGACAGGACAGAACCTTCTCAGATATTATAAATGAGCTCCAGAGATATTCGTTCAGGGTATACACCGATTCTGCTATCACCCGACTTCTCAGCAAGAACGATGAGGATTCGAAAAATAAGATAGATATTATAATTGCTCAAATGAGATCACGGGTATCAGCGGGAAAGAAACTTATAACTATACTCAACTTATCTTACGATGAATTCAGGTCATTTTATAATGAAGTACTTACATTAAAAAAGCTCGGCTATAAGTTCTACACGCTTTCCAGGCTCAATGAGCTCGAGATGGAAAAGCAAAAAAGAGAAATGCAGAAACAGGAACAAACCGGGAAACCGAAGGAAACAAGAAAAGAACAGCCACCTAAAGTAAAAAAGAATCAACCGAAAAAAAATGCGAAGAAATAAATTATATATTATTCTCCTGCTGACGCTTACGATAAGCGTTCCGCTCAGGTCACAGCCCTTTTCTGACGATGTGAAGAATATACTGCAGATCCTGGATACACGGGATATCAAAAGGATAGACGATCTCCAAAACTATATGAACCCGCTCGACCCCCAGCTCGTGAAGCGTTCACTGATAGCGCTCGCAAATATCGCCGATTCAAATTACATTAATTATATAAATACGGTGATGGTCAATTCCACCTGTGCCGACTGCAGGAAGACCGCCGCCTTCGCGATGGGACAAATAATGTGCACCAGCTCGGTGAAATATTTAACCATTGCTCTTACAGGTGAAACCGAACCAGCGGTTATCGCTGCAATCCTTGAATCACTTGGAAAGACAGGTGATGAAAATGCTCTTCAAACGGTAGTTTCTTATAATTCGGATAACAACATTATCAATGCGGCTATCGCATATTCAATAGATAAGTTCGCACGGAGAAATATAAAAAACTCTGATGCAGTTGCAAAAATATCGCAGCTCATTAGTTCAACAGTTGACGTTAACACACTTAGAAATTGTGCAAATGCTCTTTTCAGCATTAATAATAAAGAACTGCTCTCCCCTGTCAAAGATGATATCATGATACTTACGCGTTCCACAGATGCCGAAACACGAATGAAGGCATTCAGTACGTTGGGAGTGCTGAAGGATACATCCGTAACAGAATATCTTCTCCAATCGCTCAAGATTGAAAAGGATTGGCGTATCAGGGTGAATATTCTTTACAGCCTTGTTAAGATGAAGGATGTGCTCGATCTTGCAGATGAAGGATTATGCACCGCACTCTTAAATGCAGCGGATGATGAAAACGATAATGTCGAGATAACCGCTCTTCAGGTTCTCGGAAGATTATATAGTTCGGCTGACAGCACCAATGCTCAAATTCTGAAAATTGCAGAGAAGCTCCACTGGTTTATGATCCCATACAGGGCAGTGAACTGGTCCGTGATAGTTGAAGCGATCAAATCATACGCAGGGATATTTAGAGATAAGGTGAAAGACGAACTGCTATATTTTTATAAAACAACGGATGATTATGACCTTAAAGCCGCTGTTATTGAATCTTTCGTCAATATGAAAGATGTTTCGGTATATAAGGATATCAGGAAGGCTATAAGCGCAGACGTACAGAAATTCAATGAAGAGAACGGGATAAGATCAGGCAAAATGATAAGCAATGAGAAATTCGCAAAGCTTTACCGTTCATACTGCAATGAGTTATTTTTAACTTTCGAAAAGGCAGATACTTCGGAGTACAATAACATACGGCTTACATTCACGGAATTTTTAGGTTCAAAAGATCTTGCCTTAGTGAACACTTGTATGAACGCCCTGATGCTCCCCATATTTGAGAAATACCGGCCTGAAACAGCTAATGTTATGATGCTCGAATACTCTGAACTCGAATATCCTAAAGACAGGATAATTATGCAAATTTTTGCAGAAGCCTTTGGTGAGCTGAAGGTCAGCGAAGCAAAAAAATTGCTCGAAGAGAACCTGCTTTCGAAGGATTATGATATTGCGAAAACATCGGCAGATGCATTGCAAAATATAACCGGAAAGAATTATGATGACAGAATAACCGCAAAAAAGTATAGAACCGATTTTGACTGGAATTATATTGATAGCCTTGCTTACAAGAAAATTGTCCTCATAAGAACAAATCTCGGTGATATAAAAATAGAGCTTTTCCCGGACGAAGCACCGTTCACCGTACAGAATTTCCTGAAGCTTGCAGAGAAGAAACATTATGACGGAATAATCTTCCACCGCGTGGTTCCCAATTTTGTTATACAGGCAGGTGACCCTACCGGGACAGGTTTCGGCGGTCCCGATTACTCTATCAGGACAGAGATATCACCGCTGAAATTTGAAACAGGCACTCTCGGAATGGCATCATCAGGCAAGGACACCGAAGGAAGCCAGTTCTTCATCACGCATTCCCCCCAGCCCCACCTCGACGGAAAATACACCGTCTTCGGTAAGGTCATCGACGGCATGGACGTAGTAAACAGAATACAGGTGGGAGATTATATAGAGAGCGTGGAGGTAGGAAAATAAAAATCTCCCCTTTACGAAAGTCGAAGACCCGACCTTGCTCGTGGGGGAGATTTAGAGGGGTTCTATATGACAGAGTACTACTCAAAACTACAATTAAAAGAAAGAAGAAGAGAACTTCGCCATAAAATGACGAAAGCTGAAACTAAACTATGGGTACAGATCAGAAGGAAACAAATATCGGAACAAAGATTTTTAAGACAATTTAGTATCGGTCCTTACGTGGTGGATTTCTTTTGTCCTCATTTGAATTTAGCTGTTGAAATAGACGGTGCTACACATTTAACCGATGAAGAACTTGCTTTTGATAAAAAAGGCAGTATGAATTAGAAATGTTAGGAATAACATTTCTAAGATTTAAGAATGAGGAAATATATAAGGATCTAAATGGAGTGCTTGAAAATATTAAGTTGAGAGTAATTGATCTGCTTAAGAACCCCCCTGCCCCCCTTTCGTAAAGGGGGGACATGGATGCCCCCTACCAATCCGTAAAATAGAACATCCCCATCTGTGATATCTTATGCGGAGCATATTTATCCTTCACAGTCACATTAAATCCCGCTGAATACCTGTCCCTATCCACACTGTTTGTAAAATTTTCGAATGCCCGCTCTGTAGGAAATGCATTCAATTTCACGTTAATAATTATTTCATTGCCTGTTTGTTTCGCTATCTCATATTTAACCGGACCGGTTATCTTTATCTCAAGCTGGTCTGCATAATCATCCTTAATAATTACCCTGTAACCGGTCATCGACTGAAGCCGGGTAAGGTGTATCTCGTCAGCGGACATGCTGTATAACGCCTGCAGGATGATCTTCGGCTTCAGATTTTGCCTTACCTGATAATTATATTTGTTTCCGTCAAGCAATACCGATATGCTCTCGTCACTGTTTATCAAAACGGAATCCTGAACACCCGGCGGTATGCTTTTACTGCCCTCTGATGTCGTTATGACCATTTCCCCGTCTGTGATGTTCTTTACCTGATTCTGCCTGTACTGGACGAACTCAAGTGCAGGAGATTCTGAACCCGATTGAACCGGATTCCCTGTACTGAATCCGTTTTCCTCATCCGTTACTGTTTGTGCGTTATCATTATTTTCATTATCATCCGTTAATGTAATCACATTCTGTTTATCGTTCGTGCTGAACGTTGTATCAGCCGCTCCGGAGATACCTGTCATATCCGATGAATCAGCTTTATATGGCACACCGAATAAAATGATAAGGATGAATGAAAATAATGTGTTTTTAATTAAAGTTTTCATTTCGGAACCCCTTTCTTTAAGTATGTTTGATGCAATTATACCTATCGAAGGAGCTCAATGCATATCATCAGATGATATTAATTTGTGAGAAGGATTGTGTCATTGCGAGCATAACAGATTGCCCGACTTGTGCGGGTGGCAATCGCTGACACAATGATGATAGAATGAAACAGGATCGAGTATTTGTCATTCCCGCGCAGGCGTGAATCCAGTATGTTGTGTCAGGTCTGTGACCTGACACTGGTCAGGAGTTTCTTCCTGACCAAATATGCAAAATCCCCAAAGGATTCGACATGTGAGCAAAGAGTCCTGTCACCCTATCCAAAGGACTCTCCATAGGGGTCCTCCAAACCTCACATAACATTTAAAATCACCATTTTAACCCCGATTCATAGAAAAATTTCCTTTTGACAATTCTTTTACATTTCATTTACCGACTTGTGACATTGGGATTATTTATGAGAAATATATTTGAACAATTAATTTAAAGGCTGGAACCATGAAAAAGATAAATAAAAGTTCGCTTATTCTTCTTCTCTTGATTCTATCTATTCACATAACTAATTCTCAGGATAAAACTGTTATTATAAGTAATAAGGTAGGGGCTGAAATTGATAAAAAAGAAAATGAACAGTATAACCTGTTCACATATTTAGAAAATTTCTATTCTGCCGTTTTTTACAGAACGGATAAGGACAAATATTATATGAAGGTAAGAACAATCGATGATAATAAAAGTGTCAAAGACACAATTATTAACCTAAGCGAAAGAAATATTTTTAACTTTGCTTACCGTGTAGAAAATGCCCATGACATTAACCGAGGATATATGCCTCCGGAAGGCAAATATACTCTCGATACGATGAATAATATGTTGAAGGTTACCATAAGCGGAATATATCCCGATCTTTTCCCGTTTGTGAAACCCGGGAAAAAACTTCCTCTGGTGGACCCTTCGTTTGGTTTCGGTATTTCTTATTCTTACGCTTTCGTTGACCTGAGCCCCGTAGCTTCTTTTTTTAGAAATGTAGAAAATTATTACCAGCAGCAGGGATACGGTGTCCCATCGAACAACTTGAATTTTTCTTCTCATCACATGTACCTGTTCTATTTTGATGTAGCTCTCTATAAAACATTGAATATTGAGATCGAAGCGGGAAAATCACCCGGAGATGTTGATCTCTGGTACGCCGGAATGTATCTCGGTTATACCCAAAAATTCAAAAATCTAAGGTGGCTCAGACCTCAGATAGCCGCAGGGTACGGAGGCTTCAGCTATCATACAGAGTATTCGTATGGCACTATCGTAGACCCTCAATACGGGGGTGTCCTTGACAAAATCATAAGCGGAGGAGGTAGTACAGGTTTTATGATTAAAGCCGGACTGGATATCGCGGTTACGTCCGAGCAAACATCTCCCATAGCATTTAATATCAGCGTATCGCGTTCATTTTTCCCGGATATATCCAACAACACTTATGGATACATGACCAAAGTTAATCTCAGCAGTTACAGATTCTCCGCCGGCTTGAGAATTTATCTTTAATAATCATTAATAAATAAAAAGGAGTAATTAAAATGATACCTTATAAATACATTAAACCTATTTCTTATATTCTCATAACCGCATTTCTTGCGAGCTGTTCTTCATCCTATGAAGTAACACGAAGGAGTGAATTTTTAGAACCTGAATCACTCGGTACATTAACCGTTTATACCAAAAGCGGTAAAGTATACAGGCTGGATAAATTTTCGCTACAGGACAGCACGGTGACGGGTATAGGTTCATTGCTGAAATCCAATTTTTCATCGATTCCTTTTAGCGGACCCATAAACATCTCTGACATCAAAAGGATCCAATCCAGTCAGTCTGAAGGCGGGGCTGTACTTTTATCTATAGGTATCGGTGCGGCTTTATTGATAACATTTCTAGCATTTTTAAGCAAAGAAAAAGGTATGACTAATGAAGTGCATATTGTCTATCCCCAGGGCAGCGGATGCAGTATGGGCTTTTCAGGAAAATATGACAGGCCTCTTGCAGGCGGATACAAAAATGTTCTCGATATCGAAACGAAGGATTTTGATAACATAAAATACGTAAATGCAGCCGGACTTACGGATACGATCCACTTTGCCGTATCTAAGGAGGGTAATATAATAGGTCTTGAGATGATAAAAGAGATCAACCCCATGGCAAACAGCAATGAAATATTAACGGTTGATATCTTGAGTGAAGAAAGATAATATCATTTTGCCTGCCCGCCGAAGCGAAGCAGCTTGCCCGACCTTAGGCGGGTAGGAGGGTCATTTCCGCGAAGGTCTATTACTCGACTCGTAGAGCGGGAATCCAGTTTCAATTAATCCTATTTAAGAAAGGGGGTATACTGTTTTATCTGTTTGTTCTGCGGCAATCCTTCACCCTGTATTTCGCAGGTATCCTAAATTTTTGCCTTGATTTCTGCAGTTTCATATATTATATTTGTATTTGCAGGTTTGGCTTACTCGTGCCACGATTAAACGATTGCTTTTTATTACAGATAAATGAAAATAGCCATTCACACGCTATTTATGAATCATCCTTTAATCGTGGCACGAGTCTATGCATAACAATGTTCTTTGATATTTAGCGTTGGCACCTTATACCATAATAACAAGCTATAGACAAGCTAGGTATACAAGCTATATATTAAATTATTGCGATTCCGTTCGATTTTAACAAGTTGAACAAGCTAGCTTGTGGGGGTACCACCCTGTCTCGCCTTAGCAGCCTGCCCGTCCGAAGGAGGGAAAAGGGGAACCGACAGCCAGCCCGCTTCAAGCGGGAAGCCGAGAGGGGTTCAGAATTGGATTCCCGATCAAGTCGGGAATGACAAATTTACAAAAATAAATTTGTCATTTTAAGTAATGTTTTAATCAAAAAATTTTGTCCTTGTAACAGCATTATAAATAAACATGTTGCAATCAGTTAACGGAATTAAATTAGTAGACGGAAATTGCATTTTTGATTACTTAAACGTTAAATCGATTACTTAAGTAATAGGGGGGTACCACATGCAGTTACTAACGAATTTCTGGTAACAAGAAAATTGAAAGTTCAAAATTTAAAATTCTCCGAAGGAGTCCTTCGGACAAAATTGCAATTTAAAATTAATAATTAGAAATAAAATAAAATTAATAACTTTTATCATCAGATCAAAATACAAATAGATAAAACTTTAAGAACTTTACGAACTTTATGAACTTGGCAAACCTTAATTCATGTTATTTTGTTATTAATTATGATGTTAAAATTCAGTATATTTATTGATAAATAAAATTTGATATGGCAGAAATACTTAAGATTCCGGTGATAAATAACCCCCAGGATTCAATACTTCCCGGAGTAAAATACACGATCGCGGTAGCGTCAGGCAAAGGAGGCGTGGGAAAATCCACGGTTGCCGTTAATATTGCAGTTGCGATGGTTAAAGAAGGTTATAAGGTCGGTTTGATAGACGCCGATATTTACGGTCCTTCCATTCCCCTCATGCTGGGGGTGAACGAAAGACCGAAAATAGCCCGTATTAACGATAAAAACAAATTGCTCCCTGTGGTTAAATATGGAGTAAAGCTCATGTCAATCGGTTTTCTGATAGATTCCGGCGATGCGGTCGTGTGGCGGGGTCCCATGGCTTCCAGTACGTTAAAGCAATTCATGAGCGATGTCGAATGGGGAGAAATCGATTATTTGATCTACGATATGCCTCCGGGAACAGGAGATATACAATTGACCCTTACGCAGACGATACCTTTATCGGGTGCGGTAATTGTGACAACTCCGCAGGATATTTCACTCGCGGATGCACGCAAAGGTGCGAAGATGTTCGAGAAAGTGAATGTACCTGTGCTCGGCATCATCGAGAATATGAGCTATTATGTGAATCCCGATGGGACAAAGGAATATATTTTCGGGCAGGGCGGCGGAGAGAGATTGAGCAATGAGCTGGGAATTAAATTTCTCGGCGAAATTTCACTCAATACCAATATCCGCTTAGGCGGTGATGAAGGGAATCCCATTGTACTGCGCAATCCCGGTTCGCATGAAGCAGCGCAGTTCAGCGAAACAGCAGAAAATCTCATAACACAGCTAAAGATGCTTGGGGACTCAGCCGGAAAGAAGCCGGATATCGAAATATCGCTTTAAAAACGGTATTTTAATAAGGATTGTATTTGATTGATGATTTTTAATACAAAATTTAGTATTATTACATATCTTCGGAAGACATATGGATAACCTCGAGGAAGTAACTACTAAGGTAACAGCCGTTCTGGATTACATCAGACCTTATTTGCAGATAGACGGCGGTGATGTGGAGCTTGTAGGGGTTTCGGATGACGGGATTGTACAGGTGAAATTACTGGGCGCATGCGATAAATGCGCAATGCGTCCGATGACGCTAAGAGCAGGCATTGAAAGGGCGATCATGAACAGTGTTCCGGAAATAATAAGAATTGAATCAATAAACTAAATGATATCATTACTATTAGTCATAATATTCAGCTACCTGGTAGGTTCATTCCCTACCGCAATGCTGGCGGGTAAATATTTCAAAGGGATGGACCCCCGGCAGTACGGAAGCAGGAACATGGGAAGCACTAATGCAATGCGTGTCCTCGGCTGGAAGGTGGGTTTATTGGTTCAGTCAATTGATGTAGGCAAAGGTGTTATTGCAACGCTTTTGATATCAAAGATCTTCTACGGCGCACTCCCCTTCGAAAACGTTACTCCGTTCGAAGATATTACCGTTGTCAGGATTCTTGCTGGAATTGCCGCAGTGATAGGACATGTGTGGACTATCTTTGCAGGATTCAATGGAGGAAAAGGCATCAACACTACTGCAGGTGTACTCGTAAGCCTTGCTCCGATAGACGCAACTATAAGCATCGGAGTATTCATACTCGTGGTTCTGGCATCGGGATATGTCTCTCTGGGCTCGCTCACGGGAGCGTTCGCTTTTCCGCTGGTCCTATTCCTGAGGGAGAACATCTTTAAAGTGGAGGTTAGCGGATATCATACTCTGGTGTATTTCAGCCTCGGTGTGGCGGTCTTTCTGGCTTACAATCACCGCGCGAACATCAAGCGTCTGCTCACAGGAAATGAGAACCGTTTCGAGAAATGGTGGAAGATACGGGTAATAAAAATAAAAGCACCATTCAAGAGATATAAAAAAGAAAAGGAATAGATCGTTCTTAAAATAGTTTTTCGAAGAGCCCGGTTATTATCGGGCTTTTGAATGAATGGACCACACTTAATTATTATGAGGGGGAAAAATCAACACTTTTCGGAAACGTTTTCCACGATTGCGGTGAGAAAAGATCGAACGATTCCCTATCTTCAGACTATATAATAAAAAACCCCGGAATCGGGTTGACTCCGGGGCACGAGATAAAGCGACGTGTATGGGGGAAAAGCTTATTTTATCAGTATCAATTTCTTAGTTGCGGAAAAATCGCCCGCATAAATCTTATAAAAATATACTCCGCTCGGCATTTCTGATGCGTCCCAGTTGACCGAATAACTTCCTGCCGGGAGATTTTGATCCACTAGCAATGCGATCTTTTCACCGAGAACGTTGTAAATGTTCAGTTTCACATTCGATAATTTGGCAATATCAAATTTTATTTCTGTGGAAGGATTGAAGGGATTCGGAAAATTTTGTGACAGTGAAAACTCTTTTGGCGCGGTACCTGAGATACCGGTGATGCCAAGTGTATTTCCGAACGAACCGTCCAAATTAATGTTCTGCGCATAAATGCCGCCGCCGTCATTTCTATTATCCTGCCAGGCGAGCATCGACATGCCGGATGAATTGATGGTGGTGTTCAGTCTTAATTTCGGGCTTAAATATGAACTAGGGACAAGTATCACACCGCCCCAGCCGAGATTTCCGCTGCCGTCAGACATAAAGGACTTAATAAAAGTATTATTACCGCTCTGCGACTCCATATAATAAGCGAGCATATTTCCGTTCTTTGAATACACAGACATAATGGAGGGCTGATTAGCGTTGAGTGCAACGAATGTATGCCCATTATCGGTCCATTGCCGTGTCCCGTTAGTCGAGAACTTCTGCCCGTATACGCCATATTGACTCTGCAGATTATTGGTCTCGTACCAAATTGAATATGTCTCCCCCGTAGAGGATACACATGCAACAGGGTCAAAATGGTTATTACCAGCTAGAGTGGATACTGCGGAACCGTTCACGGGAAATTGGAACGTACCGGATGAATTTATCCGCTGTATATAACCAGTCTGATAATTCGCATTACCACGGTAATCACGCCAGCAGTATATAGCACCGTTATTGCCGTCGG
Source organism: Ignavibacteria bacterium (assembly GCA_049516635.1). Classification (GTDB taxonomy): domain Bacteria; phylum Bacteroidota; class Ignavibacteria; order Tepidaquicellales; family OLB5; genus JBEKSX01. The sequence goes on from JBEKSX010000055.1 coordinate 12,480, forward strand.
AAAATATTCTCGGGGTATAATACCCGCTGACATAACCCGTACCGTAAACGGTATCCATACTGCCATTCCAGACGGGCGTTCCTGATGATGAAAACTTTTGTGTATATAAGCGGTAGTTTACGGGATTTAGGAATGAACCCGAATAACCGGACCAGAGCAAAATTACATTTCCGTTATCGGACGGCACCAGATCAGGGTAATCAAAATTTTCTGTACCCGAGCCTGCAAGAAAGATGGGATCGGTTCCCCATTGTTTAACGCCGGAAGAATTCAATTTCTGCAATGCAATCGTTTTAGGTGATGAACCGTAACTCCATGCTATAATATAATTCCCGTCTGATGTCACGGCAATTTTAGGGTTCGCCTGAAATACTGTGGTAGCAGTGGAAAGCGTAACGCCGTTGTTTCCCCATAAAAAGGAGCCAGTCGGACTTATAAGGTACGCAAAAGGATTAATCTGTCCTGCGTTCCTGATATCGGTAAATGCAATTACGGCATTGTTACTTGCGTCAGTTTTAAGATCATAATCAACAAGCGAAGAGTTCTGCGGGTTATTGCTGACCAGCAATCCTGCGGATGCAAATTGTTTGTTTCCCGAAGCATCCAATCTTTGAAAATAAACGGCATAACCGCTCGACCTTCCATCGAACCAGGATAAATAACAGCCTCCATCTGTAGTTGGAGAAATTTTAACAAGGACCTGCTCATTTGTGGTATCGCAGACTTTCAAATTAATTGCCGGATTACCCGACCACTGTGAATAAGCGGATCTCGAAATTGTGAAGATAAAAGAGGAAATTATCATTGCTGAAAGCAATAATTTTGTTGATGTTCTATTCATTTTTTTTGTTAGTCTTAATAATTTAAATTTTTATTTCCTCTTTATAATTCCTAATATTAACATATATTTCCGACTTAGACAAAGAAAATTTTAATAAGATGTAATCAAGAAATAAACCGTATTTACCTTGATAAAGGCTTATTATGTTTAAATATTTTATTCTATATTAAATTAAATAATTCAAATTCCAACTATTTGTAACCAACAATTTGAAGAATTCCAATGAAAAACAACAAAATATATGAGCTTTTAAGCACTTTTTCCCGCGAAGAACTAAGAGGCTTTGAGAAGTTCATATCGTCAGTTTATTTTAACAGGGGAAGAAATTATGCTCCCCTCCTGAAAGAATTGAAAAAGTTTCACCCGGGGTTTGACAATAAAAAAATAAATAATGAGTATCTCTATTCCAGGTTATACCCGGGAAGAAGGTATAACGACCAGGTGATAAGAAATATGTTCACGGGATTAACAAGGATAGCAAAAGACTACATCGTTTATACATCATCGGTGAGAGATAAAACAAATTATTATGCACTTCTGGCAAATGAATTCCAGAACAGGGGACTAATTAAACTAGCGGAAAAATACGTTACGTATGGAAAAAATGAGCTGAACAAGAATGCGGTTAAGGATAAAAATTATTTTAGACAATTATTCGAGCTTTACAGGGTGAGCAGGGAAATAAATAGCGAAAAGAATGATACAAAGGGTAACATCAACAGCTTATCAAATGAGTCCACTTATTTTCTTTTTTATATTATAATGGAGATGAGCCGCCACCTGGAGGAAATGACGGTACTCAGACACAATTTCAATGCAGACTTCACCGGTAATCTTATATATAGTTTCATTGCAAACCTAAACTTTGATAATCTGCTGGAATTCTCCCGGGAAAAATCTGTAGAGGATCGCACACTGCTTGAACTCTACTGCACCAACATACAGCTTCAGATCAATGACCGCAGTGAAGTTTTGTTCGAAAAGCTCAGGGCTTTACTTAAACAAAATTTCAATGTCTTAAGCAGGTGGGGTAAATACAATTTATTCACATGCCTTCAAAATGCCTGCATAAGACTGCAGGCAGTGAACGAAGAAAAGTATTCCAGAATGCTTCTCGAAGTCTACAGTGATCAGTTAAAAGCAGGTTTATACAGTGAAAGCGAGGGCTCCCCGTTATCACAGAATATATTCAGGAATATTATCATAAATGCTTTAAAGCTAAGTGAATATGATTGGACAGAACAATTTATTAAACAATATATTCAAAAGCTTCCGGCAGGTTCCAAGGAGAACATGTACAATTTCTCGTATTCGCTTTTAAACTTCGAAAAGAGGAATTTTGAGAACGCCCTTAATTATATCATCAAGGTAAAATATGATACCTTTGTGTTTAAGCTCGATATTAAAGTTCTGATGCTCAAAATATACCACGAACTAAACTATACCGAGCAGGAGATCTCAATGCTGGATACGTTCAGGCATTTTATACTGGAGAACGTTTCGATTTCCGAATTTATAAAATTATTTCACCTGAACTTCGTTAAATTCCTGCACGAAATAATAAAAGTCAAGAACGGCAGTAAGGAAATAAATCCTAACAAATTAAAGAAAGAAATAATCAACGCTTCAGTACGCGGCAAAGAATGGCTGCTTGAAAAAACAGCAGAACTAATCGATTGATGGAAACAAGTTCTGCTCTTATTTTATCAGTATCAGTTTCTTTGTATCCGTAAAACTGCTGGTTCCGTCACCGGCGGTCAATTTATAAAAATATACTCCGCTTGGATAACTGGAAGCATTCCAGTTTATTTCATAAGAACCGGCTTTCATCGATTGGTTTATAAGTACAGCAATTTCCTGACCGATCATATTATAAATGACTATCTTAACTTTCGAATCCCCGCCGTTAGAACCGGAAGGAACATCAAATCTGATCCTTGTTTCCGGGTTGAAAGGATTCGGATAGTTCTGGTATAATTTGAACTGAACCGGCACCTCATTTCCCGATGAAACTATCCCTACGGGATTCGATTCAGTTGTTTTGTAAAGCTTCCCTGTAAACCCTGTACTCGAGCCGGTTGAGCCGACGCACCAGATATTTATCGAATTGGGTGAGATCCTCTTTAAATCAAGCGAGAACATTTCAGCGCCGGTGCTTACATCCTGATTCCAGTTTGTTCCGGCGTTGGTTGTACTATATATCCAGCCGGCTTCGGAGTAAACATTACCGCCGACCGCAAGGCCTATGCTGTCATTGAGAAATTTAACAGAACGTACAGGCAGATCAAAAGCAAAAAGCCGTGCGCTCCAGGTTTGCGCTCCGTCCGTGGTACGGTGTACCCAGCCCGATACTGGAGCACTTATCTGTCCGCCTCCTGTCCATCCTTTCAACTGATTATTATCGAGAAAATCCACTCCGCCATCGAATACATTATCTGCCGGTGGTCCGCTTGTCCATGCTATACCGTAATTTGTGCTGTGGGCGAAATGTATTCCGGTTGTATAGACATTGCCGCCGGGTTGAGCATCTACATCTCCCGCAAACCAGCCGAGATCAGAATTGACCTGCACATAGCCCCACGATGTGGAATCTCTTCCGCCGTTAGTCGTATAGTGCATTCCACCCGAAAACTCGGCACTTACAAATCCGGTATTTTGATCGAAAAAGTGAACCCGTGTACACCATCCGACGCCGCTTGGTATCCTCAAGATAATATCACCGGTCCACGTGTTTCCTCCGTCATAGCTCCACCTTGCAACACCTGTGTGAATATCACCCTGATCATTGAATCCGGAAATGATGACCGTATCAGGGGTGCGTGCATTAACGCCGTACCAGTAATACGGAAAACCGAGATTCATTTTCTGTGTCCAGTTATCACCGCCATTGGTTGTTTTATACACAGCACCAAGCTCTGTGACAATATAGCCGACCTGAGGATTCGCAAATGAAACATCCTTAAATACAAACCCGGCAGCAGTAAATTTCAGTACCCACGTAATGCCATCTATATTGTTCACTGAGGGTGGACCCGCAAACGGATGGATGTTATTAGTTACAGCTACGGGACCCGAGACAGGGACAATCCTATTCATTCCGTTCGGATCTGATAGCATAATCTTTGTAAAATTAGCCTTATGCTCTACAGAGAAATATTGCGCCTGTACTTCCCTGGCACTGAAGAATAATAGGCATGCAATTAAGGTACTTATCGGAATTATTCTGTAGGATAAAATATTAACGTTTTTCATAATAAATTTCATTTAATTCGTTTTTAAAATTCTCCTTTATTATACCTGAAACAATAAAAATATTTATGAATATAACGATGTATCGGGTAAAATATCACTCATAAATTAAGTCGACAATATTCATAGAACCGCTACCTCCCCGTTCCAGTAAAACACATTAATTTACATTCAATTATTGAAATAAATGAGAAAATACAAAATTTCAATGACATTTTTTTACGGTGTATTCCTTATATTAAATATTTTGGATTTAGGAAAAGTGTGAATCAAAAACTAGTATATAAATATCAGTTAATAAGAGGTTTAGATGCCATGAGGGGCGTTGTATTCTTATCACCTAAATACATATATGTTATTACAAAACTTAGAGTAAATAGGGAACTAAAAAAATATTTTAAAAAATATTGATTTTTTGATATTTACAAGTTATCTTGTAAACGTAACTAAAAGAACACGTCGCTTTTAAAAATTTTAAACAACAAAAACATGCTTAAACATCAACTGCTAGAGATTTTTAAAACCTTTTCGGATCACGAGAAAAAGCGATTTGGAAAGTTTTTAAATTCGGCTTACTTTAACAAGAGCCCAAAGATCAATAAGCTCTTTTTTATCCTGAAACGTTATCACCCTTATTATAATAACAGGGGTATTACTAAACAGGCCATTTACAAAAAACTTGATTACGGCCTGGCTTACAATGATTCTACTATCAGGAACCTGATCTATGACCTTCAGGAATTGGCTGAAAAATATCTGAGACAGCTCAACCTTGGTGAAAAGTGGGTAGAAACAGGTAAATATGCAAGAGAAGAGTATCTAAGAAGGGATCTTAACAAACTTTATGAAATAAATATAGAAAATTCAGAGATCAAGCTTGCAAAACAGAAACTTTATAATTCATCATTCTTCCATAACAAGTTCGAAGTCAATACTGATAATTTCTACTTCCACCATCTTTATCATAAAGTAGATAAAGAGAACTTCAGCAAAAAGCTAGCTCCGAAACTGAACGAAGGCATGACTTATTTCATCAATGACTTTATTATCCAGCTGGTAAAACAACATATCGGATTGCTATATTATAACAAAATGTTCAAGCTGAATCAAAAGAGCAAACTTGCTACGGAGCTTCCAAAGGTGATCGATCTCGAAAAGTTAAATGCTTTAATAGAAGGTAATTCAGTTCCGGGCAGCTTTTTAACCGGACTATACCTCGACCTGTACAAGACTTTCCTGCATTTTGATAATGAGAAATATTATAAGGACTACAAAAGATCATTGGCAAACTATTCGGGACAGATTAGCAAAGATGAGGTCTATTTCCTGAGCATGCGGTTAATTGATTACTGCACATTGAAGATCCATACAGGCAAGAAAGTATATGAAAAGGAACTGTTCGACATTTATGATCTGATATTAAAGAAAAAATATTATGAAACAGATACAAGCAATTGGATACCTCTGGAGCTGTTCTATGCCATCTTCATGCACGCTTACAAGATGAAAAAAACTCAGTGGGCGGAGAATTTCGTGAACACCTACAAGAACAAACTGCTTACGAAATACAAAATAGATGTTCCTTCATACTTCTACGGAATACTGAATTTTGAACACGGAAAATTTGCACAGGCTGCAACCTTCCTGAACAAGATAAATTATGATGATTTCATTTACAGGCTCGATGCGTACCACCTGCAGTTAAAGACCTACTTCGAACTTGGTAAATTCGAACAGGCACCCATTATTATCGAAGAATACAAATTATGGATAGCACCATTCCAGCCCGTGCCCGATGATATCAAGGAAAAGCACAACAAATTCATATCATACGTGAACAAAATGGTAAGGTACAAACTGGGCAAAAAGGCACTGGACAGGTATACAATGAGAAAATCGATGGAAAAGAACCAGTATGTTATTTCCAAAGATTGGTTATTAAAGACCCTCGATAATATTGACAAGAAATAAGCGGGAAGAATTTATTTAACCTGTTTACAGTTAATAAAAATTGATATTTTGATCATATCGGTCTTTATTAACGATCTCTATTTCAAATGAATATATGCATACTCGGAGCCGGGGGCTGGGGAACAGCCCTCGGTATCCTTCTCCACAATAATAAGCACAGCGTTACTCTCTGGGAATACAATAAAGAATACTCGCACACTCTGGATGAATTCAGAGAAAATTTTTATTTCCTCCCGAAAGTCAAGATCCCGAAAAAGATACGCATTACGAACGATATCGAATTTGCAGTTGACAAAAAAGACCTGGTGCTAATCTCTACGCCCACCCAATACATCAGGAACGTCATTGATTTGATCAAAAATATAGACCTCAGGAACCGTATAATAGTAAGCGTCTCAAAAGGAATAGAAAATTCAACACTTCTGCCGGTATCAGGAATTTTTCTGGACGTATTTACCAAAATTAAAAAAAAGAATATTGTTGTGCTTTCGGGACCCTCACATGCTGAGGAAGTAGCCCGCCAGATACCCACTGCAGTAGTAGCAAGTTCCGAGGACATGTCAAAAGCGGCGGTTATTCAAAAAGCATTTTCAAATAAATTTTTCCGGGTATACAGCAGTGATGATGTCATCGGTGTTGAAATGGGCGGAGCATTGAAAAACATTATCGCACTGGCAGCCGGAATATCAGACGGGGCCGGATTTGGAGATAATACAAAAGCGGCTATTATGACAAGAGGAATAACCGAGATCACACGCCTCGGGGTTAGACTCGGAGCCCACGAACATACTTTCTACGGTTTATCCGGGATAGGTGATCTTATTGTCACTTGCAACAGTAAGCTATCCCGCAATAGGTTCGTTGGAGAAGAGATCGGGAAAGGAAGAAAACTAAAAGAAATACTGGCGGAGATGAAGATGGTAGCCGAGGGCGTATCGACAACAGAGTCTACCCATGAACTTGCAAAGAAAATAAATGTGGAACTGCCAATTATCGAACAGGTCCATAAAGTTCTATTTCATGGAAATAATCCTCATAAGGCAACCGAGATATTAATGACACGCAACTTAAAGACCGAACATTGAGGCTTACCTTCACTATTTCGTTTAAATACCAGAGCAAATGAACAAGCAGGATAGCTCAGATTCCATATTATTC
>JBEKSX010000056.1:0-30061 GCA_049516635.1 Ignavibacteria bacterium
ATTAATATTGGAAGAAGCTGCTTTAGTTATACTGCTGCACCGCTTCTTATCTCTTCAAGTATTTCTTTACCGCCTTTATCAAGCAAAATCTGTGCAAGCCGCTTTCCCAGTTCTTCCGGTTCGGAAGCTCCACCCGTAATTTGTTCTCTCACTACCTTTTTGCCGTCAAGGCTTCCTATCATACCTTCAAGTATTAAGATTGTCCTGTTTTTCACTTCCGAGCATATCCCTATCGGCACCTGGCAGCCGCCCTCAAGAAATCGAAGAAAACTTCTCTCAGCTGTTGTTTCAATGAAACTGATCTCATCGTGAAGTACTTTTACCAGTTCGATTATATCCCCTTCATCCTGCCTTGTCTCGATAGCCATTACTCCCTGTCCTGCGGCAGGCAGTATAATACCTGTTGGGATAATATGTTTTACCTTTGCTTCGAGAGAAAGACGGAGTAATCCCGCATAAGCGAGAACTAAACCATCATAAGAGGATTCCTCAAATTTTCTTAACCGCGTAAGTACGTTTCCGCGGATATCTACGATTTTCAGATCATCCCTGAAATTCAGGAGCTGGCACCTTCTCCGCAGGCTTCCCGTAGCAACCACCGCCCCTTCTGGCAGCTCAACGAGTGAGGGATATTTATTCGAAATAAATGCGTCTCTACGTTCGGCTCTTTCGGTCACCGCACATATAACCAGCCCCTCCGGCTGCTCTGTGGGCAGGTCCTTCAGGCTGTGAACTGCAAGGTCTATCTTCCCATCGAGAAGTGATTGTTCTATCTCCTTAGTAAACAGACCTTTATCTCCAATTTTGGATAAAGCCGTATCCAGAACCTTATCCCCTTTGGTTTTGATAATTTCGATTGATACGGTTAACTCAGGGTAATTTGTCCTGAGCTTGCTTTTAACCCAATTAGTCTGCCACAGGGCTAATTCACTGCCCCTCGAACCGATTACTATCTCTCTTTTCATCCTTTAGTAATATCGCTTTGATCTTGCAGTCCGAATAGCTTCCTGATAAGCTCCAGCCGGTTTATCCTGTTCTTCTGGTCTGGAAGCTCATCCTTTGCAATGATCTCGTGCAGGTTCGGTACAGTAGTTTTTAATATTTTATTTACAATGTTCTTCGTAACATTTTCCAGCATAACTCTTTCTTCCTCTGAAAACCCGTTCGAATTCTTCCGCATTTCGCCAAGCCTTATGTTCTCAAACTTATCTTCGATCTCTTTTATCGTAGGGACCAATTGCTGTGTATAGAACCACGTAAAGAAGTTCTCCAGTTCTTCCTGTATGATCCTGTGAACTTCCGGTATCTCGGCTTTTCTTTTTTCAAAGTTCGCATCAACTATTGCATTCAGGTCATCAATGTTCTTAAGGAACACATTGCCTATCTTATCTGCACGGGGGTCTATGTCCCTCGGGACCGCTATGTCTATTATCAGCATCGGGTCAGCTGATTTGTGCCTCCCCGCTTTTTTAAAATCTTCATATGTCAGGATAAATTCGGATGAAGATGTCGAGCTGATAATTATGTCAAATTCATTTAGTCTAATCTTCACTGAATCAAAATCCAGGACTTCGCTTTCATTCCTGATGAACTCATTCAGCTTTTCAAGCAGAGCTACGGCATGTTCTTTGGTCCTGTTTGCTATGCTTATCTTCCTGACTCTCTTCTTCAGAAGGCTTTCTGCCGTCAGTTCGGCAGTCTCCCCTGCTCCGAGAACGAGTATCGATCTGTTCTGCAGGTCCCCGAATATCTTTAAGGCGAGTTCGACGGCAGCGAAGCTGACCGATACCGCTCCCTCATAGATCGAAGTTTCCGTTTTTGTCCTCTTGCCTACCTGAAGTGCTTTCTGGCAAAGCTTGTTTAACACTTTTCCTATCGTTCCGTTGTTCACGGCTAGCTGGTACGCTTCTTTCAGCTGGTGAAGTACTTGTGAATCACCTACCACCATCGAATCTATGCTCGAAGCTACCCTGAAAATATGATCTGCAGCTTCAGATGAACGCATTTCATATATGTGTTCTCCTTTAACAATGCCTGCGGTGTCTTTAAAAGTTAGCAGAAGATCTTTATACCTTTCAAGCCTGTCGTTTTCATCAGCGAGCACACCGTATAATTCCGTCCGGTTGCAGGTCGAGAGCAGCAAGAACTCATCCAGGCTGTTCTTCAATCTTTCCGAAAAACGCGTTATCTCTGCTTCGGTTAGAAATATCTTTTCCCTCACTTCCACGGGTGCGGTCCTGTGGTTCACTCCTATCGAGAATAATGCAGGATGTCCTTCAGTATACTTCAATTGCTTCTCAATAAAATTTGTGAAAACTGCTCAGAAAAACGTTTACCACAGTGATCGATATGATCGTGAATATAAATCCGCCGAATGCCAGCGTCATAATAGTTTTGCTTTTGAAATTCCCCAGCTTTCTGCTTAAAAATCCGAGCGTATATAAAAGCCATATTATCAATGTTGTTATAAGCTTCGGGTCAAAATATGAAAAATCTTTTATTGCCCTCGGCAGCCATACAACCCCGATGATAATCGTTAGAGTGAGAAATATGAAACCGAATGTGATGGCACTGAACGCCAGCTGTTCCAGAAGATGCAAGGAAGGCAATCTCTTATACACCGACCCGAACCTGTTCTCTTTTATCTGGTTATAGAGCAGGATATACAAAAAACCGTAAATTCCCGAAACTGTAATTGCCGAGTATCCTATCATAGCAGATGTGACATGAAATCCCAGCAGCCAGTTCTTCAGAACAGGGTTTATTTCTTTCAGCTCCTCGATAAAAATTGATGATATTATCTGTAGTATTCCAGCTATCAATAAAATAAAAAATCCGGTATCTCTGACATTTGTTTTGAATTCGATATAGAGGTAACTTAGCGTGATGCTGAAAGAAAGGAGAGTAAATATCTCGAAAATAGTTGTTATCGGCGGATGTCCGAAATGAAGGCTCCTCACAATGAAATATACCGCCTGCAGGAGAATAAGCGAAACTAACAATACTCTTCTGTAACTATAAAGAGATGACGAATCTGTGCCTTTTTTGCTAAAAAAGCAAATTCCGTAGATCGAGATGGTCAAAACATAAACTACAGGCAGAAAAATATTGAGTAATTCTATTAAAAACATCAAAATCTAAATTTAGGCAAAATACGAAATGTGAAATAAATTATCAAAGAGATTAATTTCAATCCCCAGCTAAACCACTATTAATTAAGTGCTTAATAATTTGAATGCTTTTTAACATTAAATAGTTTCAATCAAAATTTGACCTATGGCAGTCTCATTGAACAAAATTCCTTGTCAGACATGAACATTAAATATTATTCAAAGCTAAATAGTATTGTAATCTCTTAACCAATTTGTGAAAGAAATTCTGACACTGCAGTTTCCAGAAAATTTCCTGCAACATTGAGTAATTACTTTAAAAAAATTGCTTTTTCATCGCAAATAAGAATGTCTTTTTTAATATATAAAGATTCATTATAATAATATCGTAAACCCGGATGAAAAAGTTCATTGCATACATATTTCTTTTACAGGTAATACTTTCTCCCTCACTTTTGAGAGCTGCCGATCCTGAAGACCTTGCGGGTCACTGGAACGGGTACTCTGTTTATAAAACCAACACTCTTTATTTCACAACAGACTTCCATAAAGATTCCGTATCGTTCACCGCTGTATTCAATTCCGATGAAGAGATGGCGTTCGAAATACCTCTAATGAATTTAAAAGCTACAAGAGACAGTGTATTCTACATAATGAATGTTGGTTCCGAAACATGGAATTTTTCAGCATATTACTATCATAACAAAGTAAAAGGAATAGTTCAGAAGGGAAACCTGACCGGGGATTTTCAGCTCGAGAGAGAGGATGCCCCGAAGATAAAATATACACGAAGAGATACTACCTTCACGAATGAATCGGTTACACTTGCAGGCACGCTCTATATCCCGAACGGACAGGGTCCCTTTCCTGCAATAATATTCATGCCCGGTTCGGGTGATGAAAGCAGAACAGGATCAGCATATCTCGCGCAGCATTTTTCGCAAATGGGATATGTAATTCTGATATATGATAAACGCGGTGTGAACAAATCTACCGGGGACTGGCACACCTCGAATTTTACAGACCTGGCTCATGATTGCATCGCGGGAATAAAATTACTGCAAGGGGTGCCCCTTGTCATTAAAGATAAGATAGGCGTTTACGGACATGGCGAGAGCGGAGCTATCTGTCCCCTTGTGCTCAACCTATTTCCCGGAGCAGCATTTACTATAAGTGCATCGAGCGCCGGCGTTCCGATGATCGAATCCTTTGAGTATGAGGCTAAGAGCAGATTAAGCAAAGTACTTTCATCGAATCAGCTGGAGATGGTACTTCCTTTAGTCAAACTTCAGGCTGATTATGCGCTCACCATGGACGGCTGGAATAAAATTGAAGAAGCCAATGAGTTATATTCAGGCGAAAAATGGTATGAGGATTTTGTTCAACCTCCGCCGCAGGATGACTGGTGGTATTCATATTATAATAAAATTGGTAATTATAATCCCGTGGATTTCTGGAAAAATGTAAAGCAGCCGGTCTTATTATTGAAAGGTGAGCACGATGGTGTAACTCCCGGTTATCCTACATTTCAGAACATAGAAGAAGCGCTGAAGAGGAGCGGTTGTATTCAATATAAAATAGTGTTCTTCCCGAATACAGACCACGATTTCCATGTGATAGATAGAAATAATGTATTCTGGTACAAAAGTATACCAAATTTCTGCGAGACTATATCGGACTGGCTTAAGAAGAACAATTTTGTACCTGATAAAAATGCGTTAAAACCGCTCAAGAAAAATAACGCCGATGAAGACGAAGAGGATAATGATAATGAATGATTTGAGTTGTGTCAGTCCCCGCAGGGGCGGGCATGCTGCCTAGACGGATGTGACCTGACACATGTATGATATCAATACAACAACATAGGGGGCAAATTCCTTGAAAAAAATATTACTACTATTTACCTTTATAACTTTATTAACCTTACAAACTTTACAAACCAACTTTGCCCAGGTTACACAGGAATGGGTGGCAACCTATAGCGGAGGTGCACAAAATCTTGGTGCAAGATGTATGGCATTGGATACGAACGGAAATATTTATGTAACGGGTATCATAATACAACCTTCCACAAGCAACGATATTGCTACTGTCAAATACAATACGAATGGAGTTCAGCAATGGGTTGCAATATTTAATAGCAGTAATAATGGACCTGACTTAGTATCGGCAATTACTACGGATATGAGCGGCTATATATATCTAACAGGTACTAACTATACACCACAAGGAGGAAATTATGCATTTATAACCGTGAAATATAATACAAACGGTGTTCAGCAGTGGTTAGCGAATTACATTGGACCTTACGGGACCGGTGAATCTAACGATATTGCAGTCGATAAACAGGGGAATGTTTATATTACGGGTTATACAATAAATAATGATCCAAACGCCAGCAGATATTTTATTACAATTAAATACAATTCAAGTGGAGCACAGCAATGGGTTCGCACATATGGAGCGGCAGGGCAATTCGGGAGTTATGCATTAGGTGGAAGAGCAAATACTTTAGATGATTCTGCTAATGTTTATGTTACGGGAAATATACAAGGTGGTGGATCTCCATATTTTACAACAATAAAATATAATTCTAATGGCGTACAACAATGGGTTGTATCAGAATTAAGTATATATGGTTCTGGAAAAAGAATTTGTTTGGATAATTCTAGAAATGTTATTACAGCCGGTTATGCCCAAATAAGCAGTCAACCTTATTTTGTTACAGTAAAATACAATAACAATGGTGTTAATCAATGGGTATCTACAATATATTGTGGAGTTAATGCTACTGTTAATGGATTGACAACTGATAACTCAGGGAATGTATATATTGGTAGCACAATGATTATTACCTCTAGTCATTTTGGCATTGCAACGATAAAATATAATCAAAATGGCGTTCAGCAGTGGTTGCAAACGTATACAGGTTCTGGAAATAATGGTTATTATGGTGGTGGATTAGTTTTAGATAGTTTGTCAAATGTTTATGTTACAGGAACCAGTACCAATGCTAATAATAATTATGATTATACAACAATTAAATACAACGTCAATGGTACGCAGGAATGGTTAATCACATATAACAGTACCGGCAATTTAGATGATTATTCACAAGATATAAAAATAGATAAAAACAGAAATATCTTCGTTACAGGAGGGAGTAATTCTGCGTTTGTTACAATCAAATATTCACAGCCAAACTCTATTAAGAAAATTTCCACCGAAGTTCCTAGTGAATTTAACTTATCCCAAAATTACCCCAACCCCTTCAACCCGTCAACAAAGATAAAGTTTGATATTCCTGATTTCCCCCTTATGAAGGGGGCCAGGGGGATGAGTGTTCGGTTAACCATCTACGATCTCCTCGGCCGTGAAGTTGCTACTTTGGTACACGAACCGCTCCAACCCGGCACATACGAAGTTGAATTCGATGGTACAAATTATCCAAGCGGGGTATATTTTTATAGGTTGACAGCAGGAAACTATACAAATACTAAAAAATTGGTTTTACTAAAATAAACCTGTCATTCCTGCGAAGGCAGGAATCCATTTGGTAAAATTTGAGGTGGAGTCGGGTCTTCCTGACCCGACTCGTGTCGGGAGAGGAACTCCCGACACCACATTTACTGGCGTAAAAAAAGGGTTTGATAAATCAAACCCCTATTTTTTTACTTTGTTTCACTCCACAGTGGCGGATCACGTCCTTATTGATTATTCTTCCTCAAATTATAATTATCGTACTTACCCGACTTCTGCATTTCCTTTTTTTCCTCATCTGATTTTGTCTCAGCGGAATTCAAATCCTTTCCGTATTTATCCATACTCTCGGACTGCCTTCTCATCTCGGGCGACGGTGCTACCTGGTCCATCTGATTCTGCATGTACTGCTGGGCTCCGCTTAATAAATGCCTTGCATTATCATAATTTCCGTTATCCGCTTCCCTGAGTGCGTTCTCCATCATATCGTTTGACTCGAATACGGAGATATTCTGGGTAACGGTCTCGTTGCTTCCCTTCATGTATTCCTCCCTGCTGTTTGCGGGTGCGAGCGTCCTATCATCAATCGAAGAAATACGGTTGAAGTTAGAATTAACATCTTCGTACGTCAGCTCGGTCTCGAAATTTATTCTGCTGTCTATCCTACGTATCACGTCAAATTTTACAAGGACCGATTTTGCTTGTTCGGAAAATACATCCTTGAAATCAATTACAACTTCATCTCCCGATGCTTCGTAGGGATAACCGAACACTTTGCTTAATGACAGGTACACCGAAGGATATTTAACCCTTATCTTTGTTCCCTGCCCGACAAGATTGCGTACGCCTCTTAATTCATTCGCAAAAATATCCGGTATATCGGACGAATTCCTTATGTAATAGTAATTACCTTTTCCGTAGTCCGCAAGATCAGCCATTAAGTTCTCATTAAAATCATTTCCGACACCGAACGTAGATATAGTGATGTTGTCCCGCCTGTTCATTTCTCTCACCTTATCTGCCAGCTTATACCTGTCCGTAATGCCCCTGTTGGCGAGCCCGTCAGAAAGAAGCAGAACCCTGTTCACGAATCCCCTCGAATATGAGTTGTTCACCTGGTCATATCCTTCGAACATACCCCCGCTTAAATTTGTAAATCCCCCCGGCTTTATGCGGGAAACCTTGTCTCTCAGTTCGTATTTATCGCCAACCGGGGCAGACGGCTGGAGAACATCTATGTTATCATCATACATCACTATCGATAGATAATCATTCCGGTCTGTTTGGTCGATAATATAATCCACTGCCCTTTTAACATAATCTAATTTGTTCTTATCCGCCATCGAACCGCTTCTATCGATAACTACAGCGATGTTCATGGGAGTTCGTTCCCTCCACTCATCAACTTTCTGCGCCCTCAGGTCTATATAAAGATAAACGTGATCATTATCAAAATAATAATCATTATCCAGTGATGTTGTAAATTGTATCGGTCCGCCTCCGTCATGCAATTTTTTCGGAGGGGTGATCGGAAAGTGGATTTTCGAAAAACCGCCTTCCTTAAAAAAACCGGAATAAGCATATATTGATAGTGCTGAAATTAACACAAAAGCCGTAACTAACAGTATAATGAAGGTTTTATTTTGCTTTTTCATGGCTCTATTGATTAGTTTGCGATTTTAATTATTTTACTTGGGGGAGGCGGTGTTTGTTCCCTTAAATTTTCACCAACGTTGGGTTCGCTCCCCGAGCGTACCAAAATTAAAAGCGGATTGTTCATCGTAGGGTTCGCTCCCCGAGCGTACCGAAATTAATAGCGGATTGTTCATCGTAGGGTTCACTCCCCGAGCGAACCAAAATTAATGATTCATCGTAGGGTTCGCTCCCCGAGCGAACCAAAATTAATGATTCATCGTAGGGTTCGCTCCCCGAGCGTACCGAAATTAATAGCGGATTGTTCGGGGAACAATCCCTACTGTTTCTTGCATATATTCACCCTCTGATTTTCACAGATATACCGAATTTTTGCCTTGAATTATGCAGTTTAATGTATTATATTAGATAAATTTAGAATTCTTGGGGGTTCCATGGTCAAGAATTGGTATATGATCGTCTGATGTTACCTGTCTCCCATTTACGAAATGGAACATCCGCCGTAGGAGGAGGGGAGAGCCCCGATTTATCGGGGGAGGGGTTCATAACTGTTCTTTTAACAAAACCGAAATATAATAACATACTGTCGCAATATCATGAATTTTGAAGGTGGTCCAAGTAGTCACTACTTAAGTAACCAAAAAATGGCGATTCTGAGATTCCTGATTACTTGGGATTACTTAAGTAATGGGGGGAGTACCCTGTTTTTATGTTCTTTGAAAACAGAAGGTTATAAATTTGTAGTTCTTGAGATGCTGTCCCTATTTATTTACTTTATAAACTTTACGAACCTTATAAACTTTATAAACCTTAAGAACCTTATAAACTTTACGAACTTGATGAACCCGACGAACCAAACGGCCATTGCTTTTTCCTATATGCTCTCCAGAAATAAAGAATGCTGCCGAGTATGATTATAATAGCCGCATACTTTATTTCTTTCTGGAAATTGGTTCTCGAGAAGAGTACATAAATGAAGCCGATGAACGCAACAATTGCCGGTAAAGGATAGAGCCACATCCTGAAAGGTCTTGGGACATCGGGTTTTCTGATACGGTAAACAATTACTCCTGCAGTTTGAGCGAGGAACTGTACCATAATTCTTATCACAACCAGCGCGGCGATGATATTCTTAAGCTGGAGGAAACAGAACAGGCATGCGGCAATCCCCATGATGATAAGCGAGACATACGGAAATTGATACCGCGGATGAACTCTGGAAAAAATTCTGAAATAATCTCCTTCAACAGAAGCCGCATACGGCACCCTGGAATATCCGAGGAGAAGGGAAAATACGGAAGCGAATGCTGTCCACAGGATAAGAATGGTAACTGTTTTACCGGCCCATGTCCCGTATATTTTCTGCATGAAGACAGATACGATATATTTTCTCTCTTCGGTGCCCGCTGTGCCGCTGAGTTCCTGCCAGGGGACGACTCCGATAATGCTGATGTTCATTATGATATAAAGTCCCGCAACAATGAGAATGGAATAGATTATCGCTCTCGGTATGTTTCGTCCGGGGTTCTGGATTTCACCGCCGATGAAACAGACATTATAATACCCCCAGTAATCATAGGTGGAGATGAGCATTGCAGAACCGAGTCCCATGAAAAATGATGGTGATAATTGAAAAGCATTCTCGGGGAAGCTGAAAGCGAGCGAGCCGTTAAAATGAGTTACTCCTGAAACGATTATCCATAATACGGTTATCAAAACACCGATCCATAGATACTGCGATAATTTACTGATGATATTTATCCTGCGGTATAATAATATTACTGCAATCAGGCATGCGGCTATCGCAAGGAATGTACCTGGTGAACCTGAAAGCAGCGCTTCAAGGTCACCGATTAGCGGAAGAGGAAGAACAGCATTATAGGAAAAATAAACGTTATTCAGTGATGGAAAGAGGTAGCTGGCATACATTGCAAGTCCCACGCATCCGGACGCGATTGAGAGCGGAGCACTGAAGGATAATTGGAAAATAAAAAGAAATGAAATGAACTTCCCGAATTTTTCTTTTCCGTATATCTCTTTCAAATACCTGTATGAGCCGCCCGCTTCGGGCATGGCTGCACCAAGTTCAGCCCAGACCAGCCCGTCGCACATGGCAAGGAGTGCTCCCGCCACCCATCCTATCATCGCCTGCGGTCCGCCCATCGCAGCGAGTATCAGAGGGATAGTAATGAAGGGACCCACGCCAATCATGTCTATCATGTTAAGCGCGGCTGCCCCGGGAAGTGAAACACCTCTTATGAGAGATTGTTCTTTTTTATCTGTGTCAGGCAAGCAGTTGGATCAATTCAATGTTGACAATGGTTCTCATGGCAAGAAGTCTCGCATACGCCGATGAAGTTAATACGGTATCTCCGGCAGGCAGGTAAATACTTCGTTCCTGTACCCAGCTGTCCCAATCGGGTTCATTGATTCTATTGGGAGTATTGAAGAACTGGTGATTGGGTTTTAGGATCGTTACTTTTGCATCTTCTTCGGTAACCCTGTCAGGACTTACGAAAATCGGGTACGGTGAAGTTTTCTTATAATTCCAGTCACCGGGTTTATTATAGAAGCAGATTATATTTCCTCCGTTCTGAACGTAGCTGAGTAGTTTGCCGTCATATCTCTCGGCATCAGGTCTGTAAAAATATGCCCTGATATCGAGGATGATAGTGCTGAATTGCAAGAGGTCCCCGTCTCTCAGCGAATTTGAATCGAGGATAGTATAATTTACGTGAAATGCATTCAGTGTATTCTGTATAGTGCTGTCATAGGTTGTAACAAGCCCTATACTGATTCCCGGTTTCCATTTTACATCATTGAGAGTTTTCAGACTGTCTTCTTTGCTGAGTTTGTAATAAGAATATATCGTTGTGATGGATCCGGGATGAAGGTCGGGATGATACGATGGAGTTACACCCGAAAATAGATCCGATCTGCTGAAAGGGTAATATTGATCGCTTCGTATTAATTGATAATTACGTTCACGGAATACAGTTGGGATTGAATTCATATTAATCTTATCCATTCCCTGTGTACGGTGTTTGGCAAGCGCTTCGAAGGAAATATCCTCGATGGTCCTGCTGTCAGTTCTTTGTAAAATATCAATGCTGACAATGGAATCCGGGTTAAATCCGGCAGTATCGAATACGCGGAAAAATAATTTGTGCACCTGCCATGGTGTTACGCCATTGGTTAGCTGTTCTGGATGATAGGACGGATCAGCAGCTTTATCGAATGCATCATATGCGGTTATTCCGACTGCCTGGTGATTTCCGTGCTGGCGTCTGGGTAGAATTGTAATGGTATCATGATTCGTGATTATTACATCAGGTCTTATTTCACGGATCAGGAGAACGATCCTGGCAAGAACGCTGTCCTTGCCCCCCCATATTCTGAAGGTCTCTTTTGCAGTTTTAGAGTATCCGAAATCGAGGAAACCAAGGAATAACGGGATGGAATGTTGTATCTTTGCGGCTTCTCTTGTCTCCTGTTCTCTTATTTTGCCGAGTTCTTCATCAAGCTGGGGCCCGATTTCGTTCTGACCGCCTTCACCTCTGGTATAAAAGATGCTGTAGCACTTTACACCATTCAGGATGGAATAAAATGCCAGCGCTGCGCCGTCTTCGTCATCGGGGTGCGCGGAGAGACATAACAGTACCAGTCCTGAATCGGCAGGTTTATTAGCAGGCTTAAACTCTCTTGCATGAACAGAAATGGAAAAGAAAAAAATGCAAAAGATGAAAATATATTTAATGCGGTTCTTTGTCATATTCGTCAAAACAAGGGAGTTAATTCCCTTGTTCCATGATATCGGAATATCTTCAGAAGGTTCGTTTAATTACCGCCCTTTTGCTTCCATATCTCCAGGAGGCTCTTAGTGGATTTGCCCGGCTGGGAAACTGTGGTCTTGAATTTAAACTCTTTCTGTGTGCCATCCCAGAAAATAACAGGCATGTTTTCACCGCCGTATGTACCGTTGGATGAAAAATAGCTCTCGGTTCCACCTATCATCTCGAATGAAGAAAAGTGATAACACCACGGGCCGGTATCTTTGTATTTGTAGAATTTTAATTTTGTGATATCGTCAAACGTAAATTTCAGCTCGCCGCAGAGCTGGTCATCTTCTTCATATAAGCGTTTATCGGTGATCTTAATGTTAGGCATATCATTTTTGAGAGCATCCCCATTAAGGTAGGATTCTATTAGCGTCTGATAATCGGTTTCTACCGAACCGGCAGTGTCTTTATCGGTCATGATATTTGAGTACCTGATCCACCCTTCACCGGAATTGTCTTTTTTAATTTTGAAATAATAATCCTTGGTTTCAACTGTAAGGCATCCCTGAATAGTTATAACGAAATAGGATAAAATGAAAAGAGTAAATATCTTTTTCATAAAATTTTAATTAATTATAAAATTCCGTTATGTTTAATGACTTCCCTGGCAATAATACCTTTCTGGATCTCATTCGTTCCTTCGAAGATCCTGTTTATCCTCGAATCCCTGTAGAAGCGTTCGATTGGATATTCCCTGGAGTACCCCATGCCGCCGTGTATCTGCACCGCGTAATCAACTATCTTATCGAGGGACTCGGAGCAGAACAATTTTACGATAGCTGCATAAAGTCCGATACTTTTCTTAAGGTCGTAATCTGTTGCGGTTCTGTATATTATAGATTCCATAGCGTAAATCATAACCTCCATCTCTGAAAGCATGAACTGTATAGCCTGGAAATTACTGATAGCCTGATCGAACTGCTGTCTTTCCTTTGCATACTTGGTGGAAAGATGCAGCATTTCCTTGGAAGCACCAAGGCAGGCGGCTCCCAGCCCCAATCTTCCGGCATCGAGTGTCTTCATCGCAACTATGAATCCCCTGCCCTCTCCACCAATGAGGTTCTCTTTCGGGACGCGGACATTATCGAATGTGATGGCGTTGGTGGTACTCCCACGTATACCCATTTTTTTCTCGGCAGGTGCAGCATGAAAGCCGGGCATTTTTGTTTCCACCACGAACGCAGTTACTCCGCGTTCCGTTCTGGCAAAGACGGAAACGATATCCGCCAGTCCGCCGTTCGTTATCCACAATTTATCTCCGTTTATCACCCATTCGTCCCCCTCAGGTTTTGCGGTGGTTTTCACGTTGAACGAATCCGAGCCCGCCGACGCTTCGGTAAGGCAAAAGGCTCCGATGAGCTTTCCCTGGGCGAGAGGGACCACGTATTTCTGTTTAAGAAATTCGCTTCCTCCGATAAATATAGCGTTCGTTCCTATCGACTGATGTGCGCCAATGAATGTAGCTGTCGACAGACATGCGCGGGCTATCTCCTCCTGAATAATACAGTATCCCACCTCTCCAAAACCGCCTCCGCCGTATTCGGGAGGGAAAACCGCACCCAGAAGTCCGAGCTCACCGAGCTTTTTAATTATTTCCGGCGGGATCTTCTCGTCTTCATCAATTTTATGAGCAATCGGTTTGAGTTCGTTGGTTGCAAAATCGCGTACCATTTCACGCAGCATTCGCTGTTCTTCCGTAAATTCAAGTTTAAACATTAAGGATCAAAGTTAATTTAAAAATATTATTTTAAGAAAATCGATTCTAAAAAATTATTTTGCAGAATAAATTATACAATGGAACTTATTTTAGTCTATGCCGTAGGGAAATTTCTCACCGGTATAATTTACAATATCTTCACCGCCGTCTACGCCGATTACGTTCCCCGAGATCCAGTCCGCTTTTTCGGTGCAGAGCAGAACAATAGCGTGAGCGATATCTTCCGGAGTGGTCAGCCTGCCTCTCGGGTTTTTTAACTTTGTTGATTCGAGCATTTTCTGCGCACCCGGAATTTTATTCTGTGCGGGTGTATCGGTGACACCGGCAAGAATAGCATTCGCAGTCACCCCTAAAGGAGCCAGCTCAACGGCAAGCTGTCTGATATGGGATTCCAGTACCGCCTTAGCCGCCGAGATCGCACCGTAATAAGGAATTACGGAATGTGCTCCCGCACTGGTGAGTGCGAATATTCTTCCGCCCCTCGCCATCAAATTTCTGAATACAAGTCCCTGAACCCAGTAAACAAGCGAATGAGCCATCACATCGAGCGTCATTTCCATTTGTGCCTGCGTAATACAATCATTCTGCGATTTGGTTATAAACGGTTTTAATGTTCCAAAAGCCAAGGAATGAATCAGCACTTTCACGTTTCCCTTTTCAGCATGGAGCCTTTCCTGTATCTCGTCGAGTGATTCGTTCCTCTTGATAGAATCTGCGGCGTTGATATTGAAAAATACTGCCTGCTGTTTGAGATGTTCGATCTTTCTAATTATCTGGTTAACATTAGGCATAGTGATCTGCCTGTCGAGATGAACACCGAAAATATTATAGCCTTTTCTGGCTAACTCAAGCGCTACAGCACCTCCAAAACCGCTGGAGGCTCCCAGAACTAAAGCCCAAGGTTTCATAATTTGTTTAATTTAATTAAAATATTAACGAATATAGGTCTTTTAGATGGTTTATTCAATCCCGTGAGAAAGGAACCTAAAATCTCAAAAATTACGAAATAATGAAAGATATATGTGTTGGAAGGGAAAAAGTAAAGGCGTTCATTTTCGTTTTACTTTATCAAAGCCCCCGCTTTAAGGCGGGATTTCTGATAAAGTAACAAGTTACTTTATTAACAACATCTTCTTAGTTTGCATAAAGCTTCCGGCTTCGAGCTTATAGAAGTATACTCCGCTTGCAATGTTGGAGGCATCGAAGTTCACTTCGTAGTTACCCGCATTCATAACCTGATTTACAAGTGTTTTCAATGCTCTTCCGGTGATATTATAAACGATTAGTTTAACCGCACTGGTCTGAGGTATGCTGTACTTTATGACTGTAGCCGGGTTGAAAGGATTAGGATAGTTCTGCTGTAATGCATAAGTATTCGGTACTTCATTATTATTGTTTGATATTCCTATGGTGCTCTGGCATGCAGTTGATGCAAAAAGACCAGTGCCGTTGTAACCTGACCAGATAGCCAGACAATCATCTCCGGTGCCGGGTATATACACCGCTCTTACTTTCCCATACACAGTATCGCAATCGGAACCGTTGACGCTCAATCTGGATGGACTGCTCCAGGTTGTACCGTTCCACCCTGCATAGAACGCCCTGGTACCGGAACTATCTTCATTATAAGCTGCTTTAAACCTGTCCCCAGTTCCTATAACTGCGGTGATATCGGGATAACCTCTCGCAAAGTTGGCCGAATTATCCAGAAAAATTGATGTCCACGAACCGGTCGTGGTGCCGCCAGTCGTTGTCCACTGGGAAGCCACATCCCAGTCAGAAGGACCGGATTGTCTCAGGTATAATAACATCATATCGATTGCGGTATTTAACCCGCTTGATGCAAGTACTGCGCCTTTGGTCGGAACGGTCTCGTTGATCACCATGTTGCCTGCTATAGTTGCCCCGTAATCATCACTCCATGCAAGATATATGTTGTTAAATAATACGTTCTGGTTAACACTGGTAAAGATCCTATCCGTGGTAGAAGATGAGGAAGTCCTGTAGTATGCT
Organism: Ignavibacteria bacterium; assembly: GCA_049516635.1. GTDB lineage: Bacteria > Bacteroidota > Ignavibacteria > Tepidaquicellales > OLB5 > JBEKSX01. The sequence goes on from JBEKSX010000056.1 coordinate 15,813, forward strand.
ATATCCGGATACCAGTATACCGTGGGAGGATAGTTGCTGCCTGTCCAATAGAAACCGCTTCCCGAGGGCTGTGTAAGATATATTGAAATTTGATTGGTTGTTGCACCTGTAATGAGTGCAAATTTATTGCTCATGCCATGCTGATTATTCCCATATGCGGAATCGAATGAGCATGTGAAGTAAAGGTAAACGGATGAATTCGGGTACGAGATGTTGTCGCTTGTGAGCCTGGGGTTATAATACGTGTTGGTCGGAATATCAAAACCCGGAAAAGAAAATGTGGAAGCAACCAATTGATAAGTGCTGTCGGTTTTAAGTCTGGCAAAATTGCATAAAGTTCTTTCTGACTGGTTTCTGAATGCTGCGACTGTGATGAGCCAAACATTGGTGCTGTCCACAACACACTCCAGATCCAGTTCACCCGCCCTGTAATTCACAGGATAATTTTCATAGTACCAACTCATATATTGAGTCCATGAGGCACCTCCATTATCGGAAAAATAATACAACATCGTATCGTTTGTTGTGTAACTGTTCTGAGTGCAGACCACCCAGATCCTTCCCGCATTGGGAGCTCCGGGCGGAACAATTGCAGCAGCAACAGACTTGTTATTCAGCAAGTTAATTGTATGCACTAAATAATCCTTATTATTCCCTTCATGAACTGCGGGATGAACTATTACGGCACGCGGATCGCTGGTAACCGGAACAAAAGTTCTTCTTTCTATCTGATTCAGGTTCAGCTCTGCCTGCCTCTGCAGGATAATGTTATTGCTCTCTCTTGCCTGTTTCAGTTCAATGAGAGCTTCAGTTTTTTTTGAGCCGAATTGCCGGGAAACGGGAGGAACGTCGGTTAACTTGGGATCGTTCTGGTTACCCGTTAAAGAATAGAATTGCTTATTGTTGGTATTAATAATTTTTTCCTGTGCAATTGAAGATAGGAGTAAAAATAAATTTACCGCAATAAAAGAAAATAACAGAAATGTCAAGGATGTGCTCTTAAATTCCATTTTATTCCATTTTTTATTCCGGTTTAAGTCTGGGATAATGTATCTGACCCAAATATATTATCAAATACATAATGAAAAAATGACAAGATAACAGCATAAGCTTTAATATAAAGTATCGATATTCAGATATAAAAACTAAGGGCGTTCTCTGGAACGCCCTTAGAGTCATAAATATATGTCTTCTATCCGATGATTTACTTTATCAAGGTCATTTTCTTTGTAGAAACAAAGCTTCCGGCTTCGAGCTTATAGAAGTATACTCCGCTTGCAATGTTGGATGCATCGAAGTTCACTTCATAATTGCCGGAATTCATAACCTGGTTGACAAGTGTTTTCACCGCTCTTCCGGTCATGTCATAAATGGTCAGTTTTACCGCACTGTTCTGCGGAATACTGTATCTAATGACAGTTGTCGGATTGAACGGGTTAGGATAGTTCTGCTGTAATGCATAAGTTTTCGGTATCTGATTATTATTATTCGAGAATCCCGTAGTAGTCAGGCAGGCTCTTGTAGCATAAACAGCTCCGCCGTTTACTCCAGCCCAGATAGCTACACAGTCGTCACCGCCGCCGAGCTTATATCCCGCTCTAACCTTACCATAAACCGTATCGCAAGCGAAACCGTTAACGCTCAATTTTGACGGTGTGCTCCATGCGGTGCCGTTCCATCCAGCATAGAAAGCCTTAACACCGGAACTGTCTTCGGTATAAGCTGCTTTGAACTGGTTGGTAGTACCTAATACCTGGATAACATCAGTTTGTCCGCTGGCATAGTATCCCGTGAAATCAATATAACTCATAGTCCATGAACCTGTTGTAGTTCCTCCTGTAGTAGAATACTGGTAGGCTACGTCCCAGTCTGTACCTGAAAACAACCTCAGATATGTAAGCATAAGATTCGTTCCCGTGTTTAATCCGCTGGAAGCCAGGCTTGAACCTCTTGTCGGGCTAGTTTCGGATATGACAAGCGTACCCGCTATAGTGGATCCATAATCATCACTCCATGCAAGGTACAAGCCGTAATAGGTCATATTAACGCTGATAAGAGTCATGATCCTGTTTGTAGTTGCTGATGATGTTGTTCTATAATAGGCAATGTCATTAAAATAATACGCGCCTGCAGGATAACCGCTTCCGTTCCACCACGCAGCGTTACTGTAGTTATAGGCCGGTGTTGTGGTGGTCGGGCTTGTAACGGTAACTTGCTTTTGTCTTAAAAAGTGTGTTGAACCGGTTGTTGAATCGAATGCAGTTGTAATATATACATATACGGATGAATTAGGATATGATATATTATCACTTGTTATCCTGGGATTGTAATATTGATTTGTAGTAGTTGCAGTGCCCGGGAAATTAAGAGTAGTCACAGAAAAAGTGAAAGTACCGGTAACCTGGAATTTCGTGAGATTTACCAATGCTCTGCTTGCTGAAATATCGTTAAATCCTGCAACAACGAAAAGGAATACATTAGTACCATCATAAACTACTTCAAGGTCAAGCTCACCTGGTCTGTAGTCCATGTTGTAACTAGTATACCACCAGTCTGTATAAAAGCTCCATGTAGCTCCGCCATTATCGGAATAGTAGAATCTCATGGTATCGCTTCCCGTATTATATTGGGTTGAGACGACCCATATTCTGCCTGCATTAGGAGCTCCTGTCGGAACTGTAGCAGTAGCAATCGACCAATTAGCAAGACCATTCACAGCAGAGGTAAGATAATCTCCGTTAATCGGTACCTGATTGTTCTGCGGTTGAAGACACACAGCTCGCGGATCGCTAGCCGGAGACTGGGAAGAATTACCTTCGATAAGGTTGAGCTTTGTCTCTGCCTGCTTTTGCTTCATCATGTTATTGCTTTCCCTTGCTTGATTCAGTTCCTGCAAAACCTGTGTTTTTTCCGGACTGAACTGCTTTGGAGCCGGCTGCTGCTTGGTCAGCATTGGATCGTTCTGATTGTTAGTCAGAGAGTAGAATTGTTCCGGGGCAGGGGGCATGACCTTATCCTGCGGGAACGCATTGGGGGCAAAGATAAGATTCCCCGCCAGAAACAGTAAAAACGAAATTGAGAGGAAAGAGTTCGTGAGTTTCATTTTTTTTCTCCTTTAAATTATGGTTTTAAATTTATGGAATTCTAAAAAATAACATATTTATCAGGTATTTAAGCTAAATGAGTATAAATTAGTCGTATATTCAAATAAATGTTTTTTTTGAATGATACCCGATTTACAAAAAGCGAAAAACGCTGATAATCATATAAGGTTAATTTACTGATATTCAATTATTTAGAGTTTTTAGATAATAAATTTTTCTGAATAAATATTCATCAATATAAATAAGTAATTTACAGTCTGATATCCATGGACAGGCACTACTAAAACAGAGCCCCTTTACATCAACGGTAGTTATGAAGAGAACACGCGAACCTTAACAAAACTGCTGATATTCATCGACTTGCAAAACCGGTACGCAATGTTACATAAATGAAATGATTCTCAACAACATACAGCATCTACATAATCAGTCAGCGCAAAATTAATATGTTAAACCGCTGATATATCAGTAAGGTTCCCGATTGTTCCAAGGTCGGACCATTTTTTTTCTCCGATATCATACCCGATTATCTTCCTGCCTTCCGATATGAGATGGAAATAGGATGTGAAGATATCGAAGAAACCTTGTTCGGTAAAGTGTTGAAAAATAGCGGATGAGATAATATGTATGCCCAGGAAGCTTGTTGTTTTTTCTTCACCTGCGGGCTTCCGGTATCTGAAATAATTGTCTTTGGATTTTCGCCCGATAATATTTGACTGCCCGTCTATCAATAGCGGACGAGACGTCCTGCGGTCCTGAATGGCAAGTGTTGCAAAAGCAGAGTTATCAAGGTGGAAGCAGTACATCGTTTGAACATCAAGATCACATAATACATCAACATTATGGACCACGAAAGAGGGTGTATCTTTAAGAAAAGCCGATGCATTTTTGATACCTCCGCCGGTACCTAAGATCTCTTTCTCGCATATCAAATGTATCCTGACCCCGAAATCATTATCGCTGAAATATTTTTCAAGCTGGGATGCGAAGTGGTGAGCATTGACCACAATTTCTTTGATACCCGATGCGGCAAGTTTTTTTATTACATTCTCTATCATGGGAACTCCGTTCACTTTTACCAATGCCTTCGGTTTATTCGATGTGAGCGGCTGCAGCCGCGTACCGAACCCGGCCGCCAGTATCATTGCTTTGGTCAGTGTATTCATTTGTTGTGGTTGTAAGTCCTGTATTGGTCCTTCAGACGGAATACCACATCGATGGATTTATATTCATCTTCAGGTGTATTAAATTTTTCATACCTCGAAGGTACGTCGGAGTCAGAGAACCCCGCATATCCGATTATGAATTCGGGATTTAGTGAAAGCACATAATCAAAATCGAATTTTTTATGTCCCGCCTGGAGCCGCTTCGAATGGGTCTGCGCGATATGCTCATTGTTCAACCCCCACATATCTATAGTGTATAGTTCGGAGTAGTAAGGTATCTTCCCTGCCGGACCAACCGCTATGACCGTCCTGGATGAAACATTTTGTTTCAGCCAATGGCCGAACTTCGACCACTGCAATTCATACTTGTAATTTGCATCTTTAATTATCAATTCCCTGTATTCAAGCAAGCTCATGGTTATTACGAAAAGCAGAACGCAAAGAATAATAGTGCTGATATAGATCATCCTGTTCTTAAATTTCTGTTCTCCGAAATTTACCAGTAAGAACCTGTTAAGAGCATCTATATAGCCTAGAGTGCTCAGCAGATAAAGGACGGGCAGAATAGGTACAAAGAACCTGTTAGCGATCATCCAATCGCCGCCTACTGCAATAAGATAGATTATATAAACACCGGAGAACAATAACAGAAAAGACTGCTTGAAATTCCGGATCGCTTTTTTGAAAGGAATAAAAATAATAAAAATAAATAAATACAATCTGGTTCCCATGCAAAGAGCAAGGTACTTTAATCCCAGCCATAAATTCATAGAAATGTCCACAACACCTTTTGCGTAGAATGTGTTTGGAATGAAATGATCGTAGTAGAGGTATTTGAACCCGTAATATATGATCATGAAAAGCACATACAACGATACGATATTGAAGAGCTTCCTCAAGTAATTTTGTATGTATCCTCTGTAAAATACAGAATGGATTAGAGTAATTGCGGCTATCATATTCCCCTCAGGTCTGGTGAGTGTGCAAAGCATGAGGAAAATTGTCATAATCATTTCATTTCCTTTTTTCTCGTTGATCTTAAAATAAAAGTAGATCACACCTAAGATAAACAATGAATACATGGGAAATTCCATTCCGCCGATAGCCCAGAAAGCTATGGAGTCATCTAGAACAAAAAATATTGCAGGCAGGAAGAGTAAAAATTTATATTTAGAAAGACTTTCTGCGGAAAAAAATCTTCTGCTGATGAGCGTGAGCAAATAAATATTGAAAAGCGAAATCACCAGACCTAGTATAAGCGTAAAAAATGATATATCGATCGTTTTAAATTTTGTAAACGGAGCGGTCACTAACGTCCATAAAAAATTAGTATATCCTTCCATATACTCACCCCTGTTATACACCAGCCCATCCCCGTTCATCATATTCTTCCCGTATCGGAAAGAAATATAGGCATCATCCACATTCTGGAACAGGAAGCTCCAGCTCAAAAATAGACAGTATACAATAAAAAAAACTATCAGAATGATGAAGTATTTTTTATTTGAACTAAGTATCGATGTTTTACTATCTGTCAATTCGTTATTATTACATTACGTAAAGAATAATTATTTAACAATTCGTTCTGTTCCTTTGCCGAAAAAAATAAAGTATAGAGTTCCAGCTGCACCGGCAGAAGCAGCCGTAAACAAATTCAACCCGGAACTTACCGTCCACAAGAAACCGCCTATGAAAGCTGCAACGGAAACTATCATATCGCGTATGAAGTATTACAAACCGAACGTTAGTGCTTCAGCATCCTTCACCGAAAGGTCCAGTATCATTGCTTTCCTGGTCGGTTCTCCGAATTCTTTCAAACCCCTGATTACAAAAGCTAAAATTAATAATAAATAATTCCCGCTGAAATACAAAATGACGGGGAACAGCGTAAAAAACATAAATGTGACAGCGAAGTAACTGTGACATTAATAATTAAAATATTTAGTAAAAATAAAATTAACTTACCTTTTCATTAAATAATATGCATTAATCTTTTTTGACATAGAATCTCCCTATGCTTTATTTAAAAAATTTCAGTGATGAATCTTAATAAAGAATATATAATATTTGTTATATATTTACTAAATAGATTTAACAATTATATATATACAGAAGAATGAGAAAGTGTTTGTTTATACCAGCAATAATATTCATAACAACTCAAAATGCTTATATTTCCTCTCAGGACAAAAATGATCTGGCAAACAGATGGCAGCTGACAGATACGCTAATCAGGGATAACCGGATCGACAGGGAAAGTGCTCTCGATTCTCTAAGAACATATATTAAAATTGCGGAAGAATATTGTAAAAAAGCCGGAGTTATTTTCACGAATAGAAAGGATTGGGTCTTCCCCATATCTGGATGTACAAAGACAGAATACCGCAGCGGGGGAAAAGATTACAAAGATGAAACGTTCGATTATTTCCAGGGCGGGGAATACGGCGGACACCCCGCACACGATATATTTATACTGGATAATGACAGCAACGGTATCGAAGACGTAACAGGTAAGCCTGTAGAAGCTGATGCGATGGTTTCGGGCATTATTTTCTCGGTATACAACCTCTGGCAACCAGATAACATCCTGAGAAGCGGAAATTACGTGAAATTATTCGATCCCGAAAGCAAGGCTATCTTTTACTACTCGCATCTGGATTCAGTAACAGTAAAGATCGGTCAAATTGTAAAGGCAGGCGATAAAGTAGGTATTGTAGGAAGAACGGGCAGAAAAGCTTTCCGTGGCAAAACTCACCTACATATAGCTTATTATCGATTCGATAACGGATATCCCAAACCTGTTGACATATTAAATGAACTTCTTGAAGCTGAAAATAGAAAAGGAGGGATTAAAAAGTAAATAAGTCCTACAAAACAGCAGAGATTTTTATAACAGGTCTCTGCACGCTTGATATACTAACTCGCTAAATCACTCATCTATTATTGCGGTCATAAATTCAGCTTCAGCAGCAAGCTCTCCGTTCAAACGGTTCTTATAAGCTCTGGACCTCAGCTTGTAAATATTTTTCTTCCTGTCAAGAACCTCGACCTCAAAGAAAAGCTGATCACCGGGTATCACCGGTTTTCTGAATTTCGCCTTATCAATCGAAACAAAGTATGCGATTTTATTTTCATAGTTATCAAAAAAGCTCAGGAGCAATACCCCGCCTGTCTGAGCCATTGCTTCTATTATAAGCACTCCCGGCATGATCGGTTTTTGCGGAAAATGGCCCTGGAAGAACGGTTCATTAACCGTAACATTTTTAACTCCAACGATCCTCTTTCCGGGTTCCATCTCAATAATTTTATCCACCAGCAGGAACGGGTAACGGTGGGGAAGCATTTTTCTAATGGCATTAATATCGAAAATTGAATCACCGTCCTTAGCAGGCTCCACCTGGTATTTCATCTTCAGCTTTTTCTGTTCGTAGAGCTTTCTCAGCATTTTTACAAATTCGATATTTGCTTTATGCCCCGGACGGGCAGCCATAATGTGACCTTTTATAGGTGCTCCGATCAATGCCAGGTCCCCTATCAGATCAAGAAGCTTATGTCTTGCTGGTTCATTTCTGAATCGAAGCTTATTGTTATTCAATATGCCGTTCTCGCCCAGAACAACACCTTCATCTATGCCTAATCTCTTCATCATCCCCCGAAGCTGTTCCTGGGTAAGATCTCTGTCCACTATAACAACTGCGTTGTCGAATTTACCCCCTTTTATTAATCCCTGTTCGGAAAGCTCTTCGACCTCATGTAAAAAGCAAAAAGTCCTTGCAGGAGCAAATTCTGATGCAAATTCTTTTTCCAGATTGAACAATCCCGTATATTGCGAGCCCAGTGCCGGGTTCCAGTAATCTATCATAACCGTTACTTTAAAATCATCAAGCGGAAGAGCTACGATCTGGACTTCATTCTTATTATCATGATAATCGACGGTTTGTTCGATTACGAGATAATCCTTGGGAGCGTTCTGTTCGGTAAATCCTGCTTCCAGTAAGATATCGACGAATGGTTTTGAACTTCCGTCTGTTACAGGAGGTTCGTTTGTTGTGAGCTCTACTATCAAGTTATCTATCTCGCAGCCCATAATAGCTGCAAGTACATGCTCTACGGTTCTCACCTCAGCTTTTCCGACTGCTATTGTAGTACCACGGGATATATCTGTTACGTGGTCGATATCCGCTAATATCTCCGGGGAATCTTTCAGGTCAACACGCTTAAACCTTATTCCGTAGTTCTCCGGTGCCGGTTTAAACGTCAGTTTGGAATGATTACCCGTATGCAGTCCAATGCCTGTTATAGAAATATCTCTGGAAATAGTTCTTTGTTTTGTAAGCATGGGAGATTTATTTTTTTATTTTATTTTCAAGATTCTTTATTTTTTCTTTGAGTATTTCCAATTCTCTTAATGACGCTTCCTGCCTTAACTCTTTCTTCTGGGTCTGGGCGCGGTAACCTGAATACACACCCGGTTTAGTAATCGATTTCGATACATTGGTAGCTGCAGTAATTATCACATCATCGCATACTTCGATATGCCCTACAAATCCTGCTTTCCCGCCGATAATGCAATTCCTGCCTATCTTTGTGCTTCCTGCTACGCCTGTCTGGGCTGCTATCACGGTGTTTTCACCTATTACAACATTATGAGCTATTTGAATCTGGTTGTCCAGCTTTACCCCCCGGCATATGAGGGTCTCGCCCAATGTAGCACGGTCGATAGTACATCCGCTTCCTATTTCCACATCATCCTCTATAACTACGATCCCTCTTTGAGGGATCTTTCGGTATGTACCATCCTTATTCTTTGCCTGCCCGAATCCATCGCTGCCTACTACGGCACCGGAATGAATTATCACACGGTTTCCTATTCTGCATCCGTTGTAGATTGTAACATTCGGATGGATCAAAACATCATCACCTATCACAACACCAGCCATTAGAACGCAGTTCGGAAGAATTCTCACTTTCCTGCCAATTTTGCATTCATCGCCTATATAACAATGCGCTCCTATACTTATATCATCAGGGGATATCTCTGCCGATTTGCTGATAACAGCAGAATTATCTATCCCCATCTTCAGCAATTCGACCACAGGTGCAAATCTATCAAGCAGCTCAACGAATGCTAAATACGGGTCATCAGCAATGATCACTGGTACCTTCCTGTCACCGCTTAGGTGTTTATTAAAAGATCTGGATACTATAATAGCACCTGCCCGGGTGCTATTATAAAATTTTTCATAAACAGGATTAGCTATGAATGTTATCTCATGCGGTCGAGCCGATTCGATCTTACCGACTCCCGTTATTTCTACTTCACCATCTCCGTCCAGTTTACCATTCAATAATTTTACTATTTCGGATAGTTTCATTTTTCGATGCCGCTTTCATTCGGAGTTACTTGTTTTCCAGCTTTCTGATCACTTTCTGGGTAAGGTCATATTTATCGTTCATATACAGTAAAGTAAGCTCACTGCTCCTGTCAAAAACGAAATCATATCCTCCTTCTTTTGCCACATCCTGTATCGCTTTGAATACCTTATCCTGAACCGGTTTCATGAGCTCATTTTGTTTCTGAAAATATTCACCGTTCTCGCCAAACTTCGATAGTTGAAAGTCCGCGATCCTTTTTTCCAGAGTACTTATGGAATCCTCTCTCTGTTTCTTAATGTTTTCCGTAAGAATAAGCTTTTTCTTTTCATAATCATCTTTCATCGTTTTGAGCGAATCGTCCAGCTGCTGGATCTGAGATTTCCACCCCGATACGAGGTTGTCCAGGTTCTTCTGCGCATCTTTAGCATCTTCCATGCCATCGATGATGATCTTTGAATCCACGTATCCTATCTTCTCCTGAGAGAACACACACGATGATATCAGCAGGATAACCGCTGATATTAAAATTCTAAATTTCATGCTGTTAAATGGATAAAAGAGAAATTTCAGTTAATTAGCTTTATTTCATCTTATCGAGAACTTTGAAAGTAATATCCAGATCCTTATCTCCGTAAATAAGAGAATCGGAAGCTTTATCCAGCACCATGTTATATTTCAGCTCTTTTGCCACCTGTTCAATTACTTTGGTAATTTTTTCTTTTATCGGTTTGAACATTTCCACCTGTGTGCTAGCAAAACTCTGGTTAGCAGATTGCTTGTATTCCGTAAGGTCCTGATCCATTTTCTGAAGATCGGTTTGCATAGCGCTTATCTCACTTTCAAGTGCTGTGATCTGGTCCGGTTTAAGCGAACCCGACTGAACCTGTTTTTGTGCTTCTTCGTATTTTGATTTAAACTCGTCCGCTTTTTTCTTTATCTCAGACTCTTTGGTGTTTATCGTGTCGTAATACTGCTTCTGTATCTCTTCGAGCTTCTTCTGCACTTCCTGAGCTTCGGGAAGCTGTTTGATAATTATTTCGCTGTCAACAAAAGCTAATTTTACCTGTGAAAAAGAAATGCAAGAAACAGCGAAGAATAATATCACTGCTGTTAATATTGAGTTCCTCAATTATATCTCCTTATTTTTGATTTTTATTAAATATTATGCGGTATTATTTAATTACTCTCAGATGAATAACAGATTAATTTTATATATCCCGCAGATTTAAAATCATTGATTATCAGAATCCCTTTCCGAACTGGAAATGGAACAGCCAGGCCGGACTTTGGTTATCTACTATCTTTCTGTCAAAGCCGTACCCGAGATCAAACCCGATAATGCCAACTGCCGGTAGCATCAGTCTAATTCCAAAACCTACAGACCTTCTGATATCCAATGGATTAAAGGTCCTGAACGAAGGCCAGACATTGCCTGCTTCACCGAATAAGCTGAAATAAACGGGAATCGGGTCCTGGGTTAACGAATATCTGAGTTCTACCCCGTATTTAAGCAGTACCCTGCCGCCTATAGAATTCCCTGCACTGTTAAGAGGACCTATAGTCCTGTCATCATAACCGCGTAAGGCAACTGTATTATAAGCAAGACCGCTTCCACCCATGAAGAGGTATTCGTTAGGAGGAATGTAACCGTCTTTGGCAAGACTGCTGATAGTTTGAAACAGCATATTGCTATATAGTATCAACTTGCCCACATTGTCCAGCCTGTTATATGCTTCAGCACTGAATGAATATTTCTGAAAGTTGATACTTCCTATCAGATTAGCTCCGGCAATTTCAACGCCCAAAGCAACCTTACTGCCTATGGTCGGGAAAATAGGATTATCTGTAGAATTTCTGGTGATGGTCTGACCTATGCTTAACTGGTTTCTTACCCCGGTCTCGTAAATTCCCGCTCCATCTATGACATCGGTCCTGTCGAACTTAATGAACCAGTCACCACGAAAATAATCATCAGGGAACTTGAACCTCCTGCCGAAGTTTAAAGTACCTCCCGTTTCGCGGATAGCGAACGTATAGTTCTGGTAAGTGTCGAATAAATTCACTCCGACTAGTGTAGGGGTATTATAAAGCCATGGTTCCGTGAAACCGAGGCTGAAAGTCCTGAATGTCCCGCTGGAACCAAAATCCCACTGGAAGCTCAATATCTGACCGGCGCCGCCGGAGAACGGATCGGATATATCAAAATTATTGAACGTAACACCGACACTGCCGGAGATACCGAACGTCTGGCTCCATCCGACCGATGCATTCAGCTGATCAGAAGACCTTTCGTCGAAAGAATAAACCAGGTCTACGGTTGTATCGTTACGCTGGACAAAATCATAATTAAGTTTTTCGGGATTAAAATAATTTAAACTATTCAACTGCCTCAGGCTTCTGAACATATCGGCTTTATTAAAATATTGCCCCGGTAGTGTATACAGCTCGCGCCTTATCACTTTGTCCTGGGTCTTCGTGTTTCCCGTAAATGAAATCAATCCGATCCTGTACTGCTTGTTCTCGGTGATATGTATTGTGAGATCAACCTTATTTTCGTCGACCACATTTTCTTCTATCTCCTGCTGCAATCCCAGATAACCGTTATCCAGATAAAGAGACGCAATGTCTGTCTGGTTTTCATTACCCTTCAGGTTTTGTTCGAATTTTTTTGCATTATAAATATCACCGGGTTTGAGTTCAAGCCTTTCGAGGAGCAGAGTATCTTTGTAAATCTTGTTACCCGTAAATCTGATACTGTTAATTCTGTATCTTTTACCCTCGTTCACCTTGATTTTAATATCCATCAATTCCTTATTATGGCTGTATGAAAAATTATCACTGATTATCGATGCATCTTTATACCCCTGTTCTCTGTAATAATCCACAATTGAATGCTTATCCTTATCATAATCATCCTTGTTGAACCTCGCTTTTTCCCAGAACTTCCACCATTGAAGTTCGGATGTAGCATCCATAGAACCTCTCAGAGCACTTGCAGGAACATGATAATTTCCTTCAAAGAGTATCTTTTTTACGCTTAACTTGCTTCCCTCATTTATCTTTACCCGCACCTGAGCATCATTGGAACTGTTCACAATGTCATCTACTTTTACTTCCGAGAGAGGATATCCCTCATCTATATACATCTTCTTGATATTATACTCTATATCCTTTAAAGTTTGGGGGGTGATCACTTCCCCTTTGGAAAGAGGTATCTTATCCCGCAGATCTTTTTCGCTGAACTCGTCATTCCCGCTGAACTTTATGTCATCGAGTTTGGGTAGTTCGGTTACCTTAATAACAAAGTAAGCATCATTACCTATTTTTTTATCCACAACTATATCTATATCGGAGAAAAGGTTCAGGTTCCACAACCTGTTTATTGCGTCCGTTGTTTCACTGGAAGGGATTGTTACTTCAGAACCGATCTTCAGCCCGCTGTTAGCTATAATGATCTTCGAATCGTAAAATTTATTTCCTTCGGTCGTGATAGATATGACCCTATAGGTAGCCGGACCCTCTTCTCCCTGGGCAAAAGCTCGGGTAGTATATAAAGCTGTAATCAATAATATAAATATTGCGTAAAAACAGGCAGTGCCTGATCTGTAATATTTCATTAAGCGTTTCTTTTCTTTTGAATTTGCTTTGTGGTCATACCGAATCTCCGCTCTCGTCCCTGGTATTCGCGTATTGCCTCGTAAAGATGTTCTCTCCTGAAATCCGGCCAGAAATGCCTGTCAAAATAAAGCTCCGTGTATGCCGTTTCCCACAACAAGAAATTACTGATTCTGAAATCCCCGCCTGTACGGATAAGCAGGTCCGGGTCCGGTATGTCTTTCGTAACAAGTTTTTCCCTGAATAGTTTTTCATTCAGCTCATCAATTTTGAACTTCGAGTGCTTAAACTCCTCACAGCTATTTCTCACGGCATTAATAATGTCCCATCTCCCGCTGTAGCTCAGAGCCAGAACAAGGGTCATAAGCTTGTTATTCCTTGTCTTTTCTTTGGCATCATTAAGCTCCCGGAGCACTCTATCAGGCAGATAGCTCATATCACCAATAGCCGTGAGCTTAACATTATTTTCGTGAAGTTTATCAGTCTCATCTCGTAATGCTTTTATCAGCAAACGCATGAGGACGGTGACCTCGGATTTAGGGCGTTTCCAGTTCTCCGTGGAAAAAGTATATAAAGTGAGAAATTTAATGCCCAGCTGTCCGGATGCTTCAACAATATCCCGAACCGAATTAACTCCCTCTCTGTGCCCGAACGTCCTGTGCCTATTCTTCTGCTGAGCCCACCTGCCATTACCATCCATTATTATCGCAACATGACGGGGGATTTCACCAGATTTTTTGAGAAGGTCCTGCTGTTTCTTATCTTCAGGGGAAGGTTCTTTCAAATCGATTTTATGCTTTTTTTCCTAAAAAGTGAGAAATCTTTTAAAAATTCGACTCTCAAGTTAGTTTTATTATACCAAAAATGCAATCAATAAATGCAGATAAGCGTTGTAGTTACAATTTTTTTCAAAAATAAACCATTTAATTCCTAATTTAAAAGGAATAGGATGCGAATTCTCTTTTTATCCCCGCTATTATTATCTTGT
>JBEKSX010000057.1:0-18871 GCA_049516635.1 Ignavibacteria bacterium
TTTTTCTCGAAATATTTATAGAATTCTTCGCATCTTACCATGTCATTTCCCTTCTTTTCTACCTTTATTTATTTAACCGCTTTCGCTCATATCATTATCTGTTCAAATTCCGACTGTGTGAGATTTGTTACCGTTTTTATCTTTTTTATTATTACTATTTTTTGTTATTGTGTTAGACATTTAATTATCTTATGTTAAGTTTTGTTAATTTTATGACACTAATATACTATGAAATCTCATAGCTGTCAATACCTATGGGTATGATATTTCATACTATTTTCATAAATCATTAATTATTAATAAGTTGAGAAGGCGTAAATTTAAACTAAATTCCGCTATTACCGATAGGGTACTCTCAATTATCAAAGCACGTGGAATCTCGAACTATCGATTAAGCAAAGATGCGGGAATTCATGAAGCAAGCTTGAGCGGCTATTCAAGAAATCTTAATGATTGGAATATTGAAACGCTTACTAAAATAGCTCAATATTTCAGGGTTTCTTTGGATTGGTTAATAAATGGTGAAGCGAAAAATTCTGAAGTCCAGGAATCCGGACAAACATATCCCGAGTATACGAGATTAAAGCTGACCGTAAAAAAACAAATTGAAAGAATAGAAGAGCTTGAGGATGAGAACAAGAGGTTGCGCCAGGCACTTCTGATCATGTTAGGAGAGGATAAGAAAGATATAAAAATCGGGTTTAGACGAAATCTGATTAAGGGGGAACAAATCAATGAAAAGTCAATTGCAAAAACTACTGAAGGAAAACGAAAGACTTAAAGAAATATTAAGAATATTATTGACAAATGGAAAACTTGATATATTAATCCATGATAAATCTATTAACGAAAATTGTAAGAAATGCCTGAAAGAGATCTTCAACTTATATGAACGTAGGAATTGATTTATCACAGCGGGTATTATTTTCAGGAATCGGAAATCTATAAGAACTATAAAGTTGTGAGAACTATATGAGAGGTTAAATAATGGAAAATTATTGTGAAAAATTAATTAATGATCTTGAAAATGGAAAAGATGTTGATCCTATTAATATAAATCATGAATTGTTCATTATTGATAAAATAATAGATAAAAGGATTTTAGATAAAGAGAAAATTTATATTCTTCTTTGTAAAGATATTAAGAATCATAAAAGATATGTGAAAATTATGTATGAACAAGAAACTGAACTATGGGGTTACCTCAAGGTTACTGAAGAAACTTTGATGTGATCAATTATGGTATCAATGTTCTTTTAAGAATATTAAGTTCTAAATATTGTTTCAAAAATTGAGGTTTTTCTTATCCGCAATAATTTGGCCTTCTAGAGCATATGACTGTTAATCAGAGGGTCGCAGGTTCAAGTCCTGCCTGCGGAGCAAAAGCCCATGTAATAATGGGCTTTCTCATATTGTATTTCCATTAATAGGTATTTTAGAATAAAGGAGATTAATATAATGCCTGATGATAAAAATAATCCCATTCCCCAGCAGCAGATAAACATCGAAATAGGCGAGAAGGAAGCTGAAGGAATTTATTCCAATCTTGCTATCATATCACATTCACCGGCCGAGTTCATCATTGATTTCACACGTGTCCTGCCCGGAATACCTAAATCGAAGATAAGCGCCAGGATCATTATGACCCCCCAGCATACGAAGATGCTTCTCAGTGCTTTGAAGGAAAATATCGATAAATATGAAAATCAATTTGGTGAGATACAGATATTCGGTTCACCGCAGCAGGGAGGTTTCGGTTTTCAGCCGATGATTAATCCGAAGGACGAAAAAGTTAATTAGCAAAAAGCTGCATCCAGGAAATAGTCAATAATTCTTGAGATAAAGGTTTATCCCGCCAAACAGGGCAAAAGCAATATTAGCCAGCCATGCTGTCAGCAGGGGACTGAGGTCGCCGTTGTAACCGAAGGTCTGTGATATCTTTACGAAACCGAGATAAATAAAGCTTACCAGTAAACTGATACCGAACTGCAATGCCAGCCCTTTTCTTTTCTTAGAACCAGTAGAGATCGAAATGCCGAATATGATAACAATAAAACTGCTGAAAGGGAAGGATATTTTGGAATAGAAATCAACCTGGAGTCTATCGACGTTCTGGCTGCCTTTTACCTGGTTATCAATGAATTCATTCAGCTCACCGTAGTTCATCTCGTCGGGTTTCAATTGTTTTTTGGATATCACTTCCGGGTCGAGATTCAGCCTTTTTACTCCCTGAATTTGATATGCCGCAATTTCATTGAAAGTATGAATTTCTTCTGTGTGGTTTTCAAGGTCTCTTTCGACAACATTTTCCATTATCCACTCGTGATTGACCCATTTCATACGATCCGCATCTACACGTTTTATTAATTCGGTTAAAGTATCCGGATTATATACCAGTATAGATGTCTTTCCGGCAGTCATATTGACATCACTAAATTGATCTATCAGCACTATCTGGTTCTTCGAATCCTGAAAGTAGAGCCTGTTAAATCCTGTCGTCCCTGCATATTTACCCAGGTAATTTCTTTCCAGAGAATACTTGCTTTTGTTTGACTGCGGGACTATCCAGTTATTGAAATACAGCGATATGCAGGTTATAACCATACCGATGGCTAGAAAGGGCAGCATAAATCTCATGAGACTTACACCGGCATTCTTTACTCCGATTATCTCATTGAATGTGACCATCCTTCCTGCAGTGAATAATGTAGCCAGAAGCACAGCTATAGGTGTGATCAATCTTATTATCTCGGGTGAAAAAAGAAGGTAATACCTGAATACGATCAATAAGCCTACTTTATTATCGATGAATTTATCCAGGTTTTCGAATAGATCAACAAGGATGAAAATGATTATAAAACAAAGCAGTGCAAAAAGAAAATTCTTTATGAACTGAAGAATGATATATTTATCTATTAGCTTGATTTTCATTTAATAACGCTTACCTTTTCATATTATCATGAGATCATAAAACCTCACACATAAAGGCGTTATTTACCGAAGTAAAAAGAAATGCCTCCGTAGAACTGGAGGAATGCTATGGTCCTGGCTGGTGTGGAAACATTATTGATCGTATGTTCGGCATCGTTCAATCCGTAATTAAGCTGACTGTCCTGCTGAAATTTCTTCCCCAGTATATTCGCAATAAAATATTTTGCGCCTATGACTGCGCCGACATTCTGTTGAATAGGGAAGTCAATACCTCCGCCGAAGTTTACTCCAAATCTTAACTGAGACCATAGATTTGTAGTGTTTGTAGTTGAAATAAAAGTAGATATGAGAGATCCGCTGAATATGTTTACATCAAAAGATGCTCCCGCAAAAGGACAGAAATGGCGGTTTTTGGGAAGGAATGACCATTCTGCACCAACCGAAAAAGTAGTAATATTCATTTTCTTGCTGATAGATACAGAGGTATCGACAGAACTATATTCTACATTCTGGTGAAATAGGTTAAAAGATAAGCCTGCAGTTAATTCAAAATGCTTTGCTTTCCCGAAAGCTTTTTTTAAAAAAAGCCCGTATCCATAACCCGTTTTCATATAGTATGTGTTCGTATCGGGATTGTTTGTTGTAAAAGTAGATGAGGTAGAACCGAAAGTGCCTTTAAGTGAACCGACAGGCAAAGAGTATCCGCCCGTTAATTGAATAATGGCTGAAGGCTGTGAATATAATGCAGTACCTGGTGCAATGCATGAGATAAATAGTAAGAATAGAAGTTTATTTCTGAGCATTAAGTAAGATAATTGTTAATATATTGAATGTCAAAATTACAAATATTTGCTAAAATTACAATGTATATCAGAAGAGGGATAAAATAATATCTTCCGGGCAAGAGCATAATAGATAGTTTCTTAATGTTTAGTAACTAATTTAATATTGACAAAGATATACAATATAATTATATTCAAATAGTTTAATCACTATCTTCTGTAAGATTTTATATACTTATTCCTGATCTATTATAATATCTCTTTCTGCCGACTCCTGTAATTTTTCTTTTACTTTTACTGTTACTCATTCTCTTACTATTAATACTGTAGCACATGACACTTTAATTGTTCTTTTTCATAATATTAACAAGGGGCTAAAATGAAAACAACATTTTTACTCATTTCAATTTTTCTTTTCACAGCATGCATGGCTTTTGCACAACAATACGAGGATGTGGTATATCTGAAAAACGGAGGCGAAATTCACGGCACTATTATAGAGCAAGTTCCAAATGTTTCGATAAAGATAAAAACGAACGAAGGAAATATTTTCGTCTATAAGATGGAAGAAATTGAAAAGATAACAAAAAAGGAGATTACCGATGAAAATACAAATGAGGAGAAAACGAATTTGAAGCTCAAGAACAGGACCAGAGGTCTTTTTTTCAGAGTAGATTTGGAAATTGGTGGACCAACTGGAAGCACCCCAAGCGGCGGAGATTGGCAAGATATTTACGCTGTGCATCTGGGGAATAATTACTATTTAGGATATATGCTTAATAAAAATTTTACCCTTGCAGGAAATTTAGGATGGAGCTTGTGGTTCCTTGATGCAGATTTCGCAGATGCAACGGGTTTCGGAAATGCCTTTATGTTAACATGGGGCGCTAATCTCATTGCCGGAGATCTTAAAGGTACGGATTTACTTGTTTATTGGGGAAGATTTGGACTTGGCGGTCAATTTATCACGGCGCCTTCCGGTTCTGATGGTGATACAGAGGTCGGAGGGTATGCAGATTTTGCCGGAGGTTTGGGTTTTAAGATCACTAAAAAAGGAGGAGCTGCAATTTTTTTGGAACTGGGTTTTAAATTATCAATGACCGATAAAGTACCAAATACAGGAAGAATTGCACTCGGATTTACGACTACATTGTAATAATATATAGTAAGAATATTGAAATTCATATGTTTGTAAGAATGTAGGAGTTAAGTTGATAAATATATAGAGGTTCGGTTTTTAAAATAAATGATCTTGAAAAGCCGCCAGTTTTGGCGGCTTTTTATTTTTAATGTTTATTCAACTTTGATCTACATTATCCATATTTTCTTTTTCGGCTTCATCAGGTAAATTGATATTCCGACGTAAAATTGAAGGTACTGGATCTTCTTTGCAGGGATAATTTTTCCATTATATGTATATTGCGAATCCCAAAGTCCGTATTCATAACCGGATACGCCAACACTGTCTTTACCTATAAGGTTTGCCATGTGATATTTTATTCCTGCTACAAAACCGAAATCTTCATGTAAGGATACTTCTGCACCAGCCCCGAATTCCAGTCCGAATCTCGATTCTGTTATTTGATGATTTTCGGTGGATGGAAGCGTATCTACTGCATCTAATAGCCAGCTTCCGCTTATGACATTCCATGTGAACAACGCCGATACGAACGGTCTCACCTGATGAAATTTTGGTGCGTTAAACTGCAAACCGACCCCGGTGGAAATGATATTCATTTTGAGAGTTTGTGTTGTTGTAAATCCCGTGTCAATTGATTGGCGGTAACCATCTGCGTAGTTGCTGAATTCATTATAGCTGAAACACGCTACTACCCCTAAAAACCCTTTTTTATCAATCAGAAACATTCCGTCTGCGCCGATATTTAAACCGCCTGACATATGATAGTTATTGTCAGTTTCGCTTCCCGGTAATTTACCCTTCAGGTCAGGAATGGGAAGGGAGTATCCCGCATTTATATGCAAAATTAACCTTGGCTGGGAAAAGGAAGCACTGCATAGAATAAGTATTGAAATTGAAGAGAGGAGAAAAAGTTTATTTAGCATGTTCTGTGAGCTTTTGGATAAATGATAAAAACATTAATATTTATCAGGTAATATAATTTGATGCCATTAAAAAAAAAAGGGAGTCTTTTGGACTCCCTTTTGAAAGCTTGACTTAATTAAGCCATTTAGAATTATTTTTTTACCGGTGTAGTTTTTCTCAGGCTAAAGTAGAAACTCATACCTGCGTAGAATTGCAAGTAATCAATTTTCTTTGCTTTCATCGTAGTGGTTTCTTTATCATTTAAACCATAAGTAGTGCTTGTGGCTGCAGTGGTATCTTTACCAAATAAGTTCAAAAAAGCATATCTTCCGCCTATAATAATACCAATGGTCTTACTTAACTTCACATCTACTCCTGCACCAAACCTGGCTCCAAACCTTACGGCTGATGACATATCTGCGGAATAGCTTGTACCAGCACCGCTTGGAGCAAATGTAGTTGTTCCGCTAAAGATATTTGTGGTGAAATTAACATTTACAAATGGATTGGCAGGTCTTTTCGGGGCGAAATCGTATTCTGCGCCAACACCGATCGAAAACACATTTATCTTAGATTTCCAGGTACCTGTTCCAATTAAAGTATCGGAAGAGGTTACTCCAATGTCACCGCTGCTTAACATTGTATAATTAAACGATAACATAATTCCAAATGTGCTTTTCTTATCAACATAATATTTACCATCCGCTCCAAAATTAAACCCGCTTTTCATAAAATACGGGGTAGGGTTTTTTCCTGAAGTTATATCATCCGGATAGGTTCCTTTTAAATCAGGAAGCGGTAATGTGTACCCTCCGTAAATATGCAGCGCCATTTTTGGGACGGGATAAGTTTGAGCTCTTAAGCTGTTTACTGCAAATAAAACAGCCAGAATTACGATCAATGCACTTAGTTTTTTCAATTTGTTTCTCCTTATTTTTGTTTAAAAAAGTTATTTATAGTTACTGAGAATTTGTAATCGTGTATGTGACTTTAAATAACCGGCAGAACCGGTATAAAAAATTTTACTCCGTTTACTTCTCTCCTTTCTATAAATGGTTTTACAAATTTACAAATTACGAATATCAGATTCAAGTATTATTATATAAAAATAAACAATTTATATCAATAAAGCAAATTACTTAACTTTCATATATTTAAGGCGCATGGAATTACCAAGTACCGTAATAACATCGCTCAAAGCCATAAACATGGAAGCCATTACCGGGGATACTGAAATACCACACGGAACGAGCACACCGGCTGCCAGCGGAATTGCTGCAGCATTGTAAAAAAAAGCCCAAAATAGGTTCTGTTTGATGATACGTATTGTTTTGTGCGAAATCTTAAATAAAGCCAATAAATTTTGAAGTTCCCCTTTTACAAGAATAACATCTGCAGATTGGATTGCAATATCCTGACCTGTACCTATAGCTATCCCAAGATCCGCTTTTGATAATGAAGGAGCATCGTTTATCCCGTCACCTACCATTGCAACGAAATTTCCCTTCTGTTGCAGTTCACCGATTATCTCCTGTTTTTTATCGGGCAGGACCTGGTAATGATAATCATTGATGCCCAGCTGATTAGCTATTTCTTCAGTTGCATACTTGCCGTCTCCCGATACAAGTGATAAATTGTAATGTTCACTTCGAAGTTTGGTTATGACTTCTTCGGCATCGTCTTTGATGCGGTCATTAATTTTTATCTCACCGATCAGTTTATTATTTTCAAAAAGATACAACCCTGAAGTATCAAAGCCCTCTGCGTGTTCAGTATCTTTGTAATTATTCTTTTCTATCAGGTTAGCTCCGCCTAACTTGTATTCATTTCCGTTTATCTTTGCTTCCACACCAATGCCCGATATCACTTTGAAATCATCAACTGCGCTGAGCGTTTCATCGCCGTATAATGCCCTGTAATGTTCCACAATCGCCCTGGCAATAGGATGTTCCGAATATTGCTCAAGTGATGCTGCAATCCTTAGTATCTTTTTACCGTCATAACCGGTCTGGTTCTTGACAGGTGTCACTTCCGACACACGGAATTTAGCATAAGTAAGAGTGCCTGTCTTATCGAACACGATTGTTCTGACCTTATTGACGTTTTCGATCGCCTCTGCGTTATTGAACAGTATCTTGTTTTCAGCTGCTTTACCGACACCCAGTACTACGGCAATAGGAGTGGCTAAGCCGAGGGCACACGGACATGCAATGATCAGCACTGCAACAGCTTTTAAAAGTGAATAGCTGAATTCCTGTCCTACCCATAGATACCAGATAACGAAAGTCACCAGAGCTATTACTATCACAACAGGTACGAACACGGAGGCGACTTTATCACCTAACCTTTGAATTTTTGGCTTGGATTTCTGTGCGTCCTTAACAAGGTTAATTATTTTTGCAAGGAAAGTATCCTTCCCAACCTTCTCAGTCTTGATTTTTAAATACCCGTATAGATTCATTGTGCCCCCGATTACGGACTTCCCTGAGGTTATTTCTACGGGCAGTGATTCTCCTGTTACCATCGATTCATCGACAGAAGAAGCACCCTCCGATACGACTCCGTCTACCGGGATCCTCTCCCCGGGTTTCACTAAAACTATATCACCGGATCTGACCCTTTTAATCGGGATCTCAACCTCCTCGTTGCCGTTCCTTATCACAGTTGCAAATTTGGACTGGAGGTCTGTAAGCGATTTTATGGCATAATGAGTTTTATTCTTGAGGTTTGCTTCCAGGTAATTGCCGAAAAGAATGAATGTAACTATCATTGCCGCACTTTCAAAATATACAGTGTGGCTGTGATCGCCCGAAGCGTGGGGAAATAACATCACGTATACACTGTATAAGTACGCGGATAGAGTTCCAACTGAAATCAACGTATCCATATCGGCGGTCTTGTTCTTGAGTGCAATCCAGAATCCTTTGTGAAATTTAAGTCCGCACCAGAATACCACAACGGTCGATAAAGGGAGTCCGATCCAGTTTGCTGTAGTCGTGGGAAGTGAGGTAAGAAATCCTATATGGTCTTTCATACCCAGAATGACGATAATGACCGAAAGAACAAGGCTTACAGATATCTTTATCCTTAGCCTCTTAATTGCAAAAGATTTTTCCCTTTCGGCTTCTTCCTCATCGAAATCTATATCAGGATCGACCGCTTTGTACCCTAATTTATTTATTTGAGATTTTACGGATTCAAGGTCGGGGTGCTTATCGGTGAATGTAATTGAAGCTGTTTCGGAGCCGAGGTTTACCTTAATTTCCTTTACCCCTTGCAGTTTAGATATTGTTTTTTCGATTTTTAGAGCGCAGGCTGGACATTCCATGCCTTCAATCTCTAACTCTACACAATTTGTATCTTTATCTTCTTCCAAATATTAGTCAGCGTTAATTAGTAGTATATTAACATCTTATACTACATAAACAAAAAAAAATCGAAATTATCTCCTGCTTACGATAGTTGTTGATGCCTGGTCTAACGGCAGTACGATCATTTCTGCTACAACCACCTTTTTATTCCTGGTAGCAGCAAATAAAACTGCTTCTGCAATATCATCGCCTTTCAAAGCGTTAATACCGTTATAAATGACCTGCGCTTTTTCTTTGTCACCTCTATAACGCACAAGACTGAATTCAGTCTCAACCAGTCCCGGATCAATTGTGGTTACGCGAACATTTGTCCCGTTCAGGTCGATCCGCATACCTTTTGTAATTCCATCAACCGCGCGCTTGGAAGCACAGTACACATTTCCTTTCGGATAAACCTCGTGTCCCGCTATCGAACCGATATTAATTACATGACCGGAATTTCTTTTTACCATGGAAGGGATAACCGCACGTGAAACGTAGAGGAGTCCCTTTACGTTCGTATCTATCATTTCATCCCAATCGATTATTTTTCCTTCGTAGATCTTATCAAGCCCTCTGCTCAAGCCTGCGTTGTTTATAAGGATATCGATATTTTTCCATTCATCGGGAAGTTTTTTTACTGCTTTTTCTACCTCAGCCTGTTTTCTTACATCAAGTTTAATAATATATATTTTCGTGCTGTGTTTTTCTTTAAGCTCCTTTGCCAGTACTTTCAAGCGCTGGGAACGTCTTGCTGCTAATATTAATCTGGCACCGTTTTCAGCGAATAATTTTGCACATGCCAGTCCTATCCCGCTCGAAGCACCGGTTATGAATACGATCTTGTCTTTAACCGATTCCATTTTTTCTCCTTAATAATGTAATTCTGTACGAACTTAATGATTGTTCGCTTTTTATGTAAGGCAAAAAGACAAGTCAGGATTGATCAATGATAAAAATTATTTATTGAATTAAATAATATAAACCATATAAAATCCGTAATATTTCGTTCTAGGTTTCAATTCTAAAATATATATATTAAATTGTATAAATAAATCCATTCATTGGAGATTTATATTTAATAATTTAAAAATTAGCAGGAGTAAAAATGAATTTACAAAAATTAGCTGTTTTTGCATTAATGGTTATATTTTCGCTCTCTATCGGATTTATAGGATGCGGAAAGATGACGGATAAAGATAAAGTGATGAAAGTTCAAAAAGGGATGCTGGATTATATAAAATCGAATGACTACAAATCACTTATCTCTTATGATATTACCGATGAGATGATGAAAGATAATGCCAAGATGCAGGCGTACATGCAGCAAATGAGCGCGACTGCCGAAAAGAAAATGATGGACAAACAGAATGATGTTTTCAAAAGCGCCGGATTTAATAATGAGAACGAGTTCCAGTTGACGTATGATAAGGTCAAAGCAGACCCCGACGTGATGGCTCTCGATAAAGAGATCAGCCAGACCATAGAGACCGTCAGCAAAGCAGTGAATGACGCGAACCAGAAGATGATTCAGGAAAAGACTCCGAAGGTACCGAATG
The DNA here is from genome assembly GCA_049516635.1 of Ignavibacteria bacterium. Classification (GTDB taxonomy): domain Bacteria; phylum Bacteroidota; class Ignavibacteria; order Tepidaquicellales; family OLB5; genus JBEKSX01. The sequence goes on from JBEKSX010000057.1 coordinate 10,667, forward strand.
ACGGAACAGAAGTTCCCGGCGAGAAAAAATAATATCGGAAGATGATCTGCGGGGCGTTCAATTAACGCTCCCGGCATAAATTATTGTAAGGGCATTCATATGAATGCCCTTTTTTATATTACGAAAAAATCTGTGTTTGGTTCAAATATAATAATACAGGCATTCTGATAAGGAATGCCTGTATTAAAGATAAGATGGAATTTATTTTACCAATAACAATTTCTGTACACTAATGTTTTCACCTGCTTCTATTTTGCAGAAGTATATACCGCTCGGGAAGTTCTTTGCATCCCAGTGATAAGTAAAAGTTCCAGCTGAAAGGTTCCCGCTGTATAGAACTGCATTTTCTTCACCCAGTGAATTATATATTTTTATCTTCACGGATGCATTTACGGGCAGGTCAAATTTAATTGTGGTTGACGGATTGAAGGGATTCGGATATGCAGGATACAACTTGAAATGTTCCGGAATGTTGCCGCTGTTCTTCGATATCCCCGTGAATAATAATGTTGTGAAATGCCATATAGAAGAATATAATCCGTTTCCTAACTCGTTAACCGCACACACTCTCCAGTAATAAGTAGTACCGTAATTAAGAAAACCTGTAGTCACTGTATATTGAGGGTTCGTCAGACCGCCTACATCGACCAGAGCCGTATCGAATGTGCTGCTTGCAGATACCTGCAGTCTGTAGGATACTGCATTTGGAATAGCGGTCCAACTGAGTGTCGGTGTTAATGATATACCTGTGGAACCATCCAGAGGAGTGCTTAATGTTGGAGCTACCGGAACGCTTCCCCATACCGCTATATTATTTGCGCTCTGTCCTCCCGCTGAAGTAAATTTTCCTCCTACTGTTAGAATACCTTCGTAGGTTGTTAAGGCATTCACCTGTGTTCCTGCATCTATCCCTGTACCGAGTGCAGACCAGGAAGTGTCATTCCACTTTGCTATCCTGCTTGCATTTACAGCTCCTGCTGTTTGAAATGTTCCGCCTACGTATAAATCACCCAAATATACTGTGAGTGCCATGACGTTACCGTCGGTACCACCGTTCAAATCATACCAGTTTGTCCCGTTCCATTTTGCAATACTATGATAAGTTACCCCGCCAATCGTTGAAAAGCTTCCGCCGGCAATTAATGAATTATGATAGTTCTCGAGTGAGTATACCTGACCGTTACTGATTCCCTGTCCGATCGCTGACCATGCAGTTCCATTCCATGCAGCTATTCTGTTCGTGTAGGATATTCCGACCGTAGTAAACTGACCTCCGACTACCAGATTGCCGTTGTAGACCAGCAAAGCATTTACCGCGTTATCCAGACCATTTGTAAGTATTGACCAGGTTGTTCCGTTCCATTTAGCTATCCTGTTCATCGTGTTTCCTCTAATAGTAGTAAATGTTCCGCCGGCATACAGGTTGTTTGAATACACTGCTAATGCGTTCACCTGCCCGTTATCGATCCCGGTATCCAGCGGTATCCAGGAATAACCATTCCACATTGCTATTCTGTTAATGGATACACCGCCGGCTGTTGTAAAATTGCCCGCAGCCACCAGATTACCGTTGTAAATTGCAACAGCATTAACTCTATTATTGAAACCTGTTCCGAAAGTGGTCCAGTGTGTTCCATCCCATTGAGCTATACGGTTCGCACCAGGACCGCCGGCTGTTGTAAAATTGCCCACTACAATAAGGTTATTGTTAAAAAGTGTCAATGCGTAGACGTCGTTGTTTGTGCCGCTGCCTATGGGACTCCAGCCCTGACCCAGGATCTTACTGTTGCCGGTAAACAGTAAACAAACGCTGAAAAAAATTAAGAAAATAAAATTCGTTTTTAAATTGAGGTGATTTTTCATATATCCCTATATTAGTTAATGAAAGTAGTTATTTAATTAACCAAATTAGTTACCCTTAATTATGATTGCAATACCATTTTTACGGTATTTTGTATAATTTCACCTATTTTTAATGAATATTTATGTCATTTTGGGTGTTCCTCTCCCGGCGCGACTTAAAGGACGCTGAATACAATACACATACTTTATTTATTGCAACTCTCAACCGCTTTACTTAACTTTTTCGGGTTCCCTCAGAGTCTCCCACCGGGGACTCTGAGGATATTTGTATACGTAAAAGCGTTATCGTTATATGCCATCCGAGTCCTCTTTGCCTGCCTGCTGCAGTCAGGAGAGACTCGGATGGGACTGGAAAACGACTTAAAGGACGCTGAATACAATGCACATACTTTATTTATTGCAATTCTCAACCGCTTTACTTAACTTTCGAAAAAATAGGGAGGTATAATGAAAACTTTTATACTAATGACCAAACTCTCCAGCGAAATTTTAGGTAAGCTGAAACAAAGGAAACAGGTGGGACGCGCCTGGCTGGATGAGGTAAAGAAAAAATGTCCCGATGTAAAATTCAAATCTCACTTTGCACTGCTCGGCAAATATGATTTCCTCGATATATATGAAGCACCCGATGAGGAAACCGCTGCTAAGGTTTCATTGATCAGCATGGCTAACGGTGCAGTTTCTGCCGAAAGCTGGAGCGCTATTCCTTATAACCGATTCCTGAAGATCATAGAGGAAATATAGAACAGTCTTACATGTCATCCTGAACCCCGAGTTCTCGGGGTGAAGGATCTCTATCACTGTCGGCACGAGATTCTTCGCTCACTTCGTTCACTCAGAATGACAGTTATCGTCTCCCCCTTGATAAGGGGGAGTCCCATCGCAGATGGGGAAGGGGTGGAAAAATGGATTCCCGTTGGAGTTTACCCCGCACTTTATGCGTGGCAGGAATGACAATTAAGTCTCCCCTTAGCGAAAGGGGAGATTTAGAGGGGTTCTAGACCTTCACCTCCCGTTCATACGTGCGAATGTCTGCTCGAAGTTCTTCTTCGAACCCGTCATTAAATTCTCCGCCTCACCGACTGCAATTTCATATTCATTTTTTTCGATCGACTTCAGCGATGCAGTGGCAACTATTTCGGGGTTGATGCCCCTGTTCGTGGTGCCGCGCCTTCCGTGGTCTAACTCCGTATCGACGGTGGGCGGGATTATCTCGAACACTTTCACCGTGGTGTCCCGTAACTGGTGCCTGAGCGATATGCTGAACGAATGTAACGCCGCTTTGGTGGCGCAATACACCGGCATGAACGCTATCGGAATGAATCCCAGTCCCGATGAAACATTGATGACGGCAGATTCCTTCTGCTTCATCAGGTGGGGGATGAACAAAGCGGATAGATGTACCGGCGCCGTAAGGTTCGTGATTATCTCCTGCTCCGCCTCGTGAAAGTCACTATCTCCTTTTTTGAAATCAACCGGTCTCTGTATACCTGCATTGTTGACAAGTATGTTCAGGTTCGGAAAAGCCAAAACAGCCCAGTGATATAATTCTTTTCTTTCATCTTCTTTAGTTACATCGCACGGCCTGAAATGAATGTCAGGATATTTGTGCTTTATCTCCAGAAGCTTATCCGTCCGCCTTCCGCAGATGATAATTTTATTTCCCTTGGTCAGGAAAGCTTCCGCCAGTGCCAGCCCGATACCGGTTGCACCGCCCGTTATCAATATAGTGTTTCCTTCGGTTTTCATATTAGATTATTTTGTTTGGTGAAAAGTTTTTTCTATTTCTCTAGCAAGATAAGATAAAATGCTGTTGGTCAAAAGACCAAACAGCGGGGAGGGTAGGGTGGAGAACGAGATTCTTCGCTTCGCTCAGAATGACATACCCGGTGGGCAGGTACGTCTCCCCTGGAGCCTGCCCCGATTATATCGGGGAAAGGGGAGATTTAGAGGGGTTCTAAACACGGATTCCCGTTTTCACGGGAATGACAGATTTTTTTTCATTGACTTAGCTTACTCTTCTCCATATCCAGAAGCCACTGTTTACGCCACAAGCCGCCGCCGTATCCGCCCAGCTTCCCGTCCTTATTGACCACCCTGTGGCAGGGGATTATCACGCCTATCCTGTTCAGCCCGTTTGCGTTGCCCACTGCACGCGATGCCTTTCGGTCTCCCGTTCTTCGCGCAAGCTCTTCATAGCTTATCGTCTTGCCGTAGGAAATTTTTAGCAATTGGCTCCATACTTTTTTCTGGAACTCCGTTCCCGGAAAAACTATGGGTACTTTGAATTTCGTCAGCCGACCCGCGAAATATTCCTCAAGCTCATGCTTTGCCTGTGTGATGAACTCGTTCTCGCCCGGCAGTATGGCGCACTTGAAATGCCTGCGCAGTGTCTGCACCTGATGCTCCAGCATACGCCTATCGCTGAACTCCACCATGCAGACACCCTTCGAGTTTGCGGCGATGATTACGGGACCCAACGGACTTTCCGTGAGCGATGTGAATATGCACTCGTCATCACGCGAGCGCCCCGGTGATTTGCCGAACACCTTGCCGAAGGCATCCCTGAACCCGCTGTGTGATTCGTACCCGTTCGTATAGACCACCTCGTCGATATCCCCGCCATCGCGTATCTTCGCCAGTGCTTCTCCGAGCCGCCGGCTTCTGGAGAAGGAGTGGAACGTCATTCCGAAATTCCTGAGGAAATACCTCCGCGCCCGTGCCGGCTCGATACCCGACTTACGCAGGTCGTTATCCTTGATGCGTGTGAGCGGGGATGATTCCGCCAGGGCGAACAATTTTTTCACCCACTCCGGCTGGTCCCCGTTCGTGCTTAGCGGACTGCACCGCTTGCAGGGACGGTAACCGGCGAACAACGCATCGCGCGCCGACGGGTAGAAGGTGATATTTTTTTCGAGCGGTTTTTTTGCAGGGCACGAGGGACGGCAGAATATATTGGTTGTCCTCACCGCAACGTAAAATATGCCGTCATAGGACCTGTCCTTATTATAGACCGCTTTTTTCATTTCTGCCGGCGGGGGCAGGGTTCTGAACTGTATTTCCATTTGCTCACCCATTTTTATAACAAATATAGTATCATTCATTTTCCGCTTCCACCGAAAAATGAACGCGGAATTATTGCTACGAACTCTAAACTGCAGAAATCAAGTTAAAATTTTGGATGATTGCTTAATATATGGAAAGATGCATTTAGACAATGTATATATTGATCGTATTGATTTATTGTAAAGCTAAATATTTTCAACTAATTCATAATTTTGATTTACAATTTCTAGAAATCTTTTTTTTGCTTTCTCAAGAATTTCTAAATTAAATATTTTAATAGGACCATTACCCAAGATAATTTCTTGTTCGTTATAATCTATGCCCAACAACTTTTGTTGTACTAAATAACCAATGTAATGCTTGTTCAAAATATCAGTTCTTACTTCTGTGTCTAAGTCTTTTAACTCAGTTTCAATTTCTAAAATATTATTCAAATAATTCTTTAAAATATTAAATTTTTCATCATCTATCTGAAACAATTTAAATTTATTATTACTATAAGTGAGAAAATAAGTATACGTTATTCCGATTGCCGAAGGACTTTCTTTCAGTACGACTTTTAAACATTTAGACTCATTCGATATAATATCTGAATTATCTATTCGGAAAGATTTCAATACATTATCAATGATGTCAAACATCAATATACATTTCCAAATATATGATGAGGGACCAAGACTTAATTCAACAAATAATTCTAAATGTCCATCTTTGTCCATGTCAACAAATGAGTGTTTTATATATTGATTAAAAAAATAATCTGATAAAAACACAATTTTTCCTTTTTCTTCATCTTTAATTTTTAAAAAGCCTTTGAAGTTATCATCTTTCTTATAACAAAACAGAAATTTATAATTACCAAGACTTATCTCAAGTATTGTATTATCTTTACCACTTATTGAACCTGTATAACCTTCAGCCAAAATATTTAAATCTATTTGAGGTTCTATTTTGGGTTTTTTCAATTTTCCAATATCTTTTTTACTTTCTTCCATTCTCTTTACTTTGAATATGTAAAAATACTTAGTACCAAAAGCACAACTGAAAGAATTATAGAAATAATAACCAATACTAAACCTTTATTAAATCTCTTATTAATGCGATCAATTAATATCTTGCTTTGTGATATGCTGTATATGTTAGCAAAAATATTATATGATAATATTTCTTCATCTCCTTTTTCACTTAAAACTTGTAATCTATCCTCATTAATTCCAAATGTCAGAGGGCTCTTATTCCTCATAATTGATAACATCAACACGATTCCAATTATTATCAAGACAATAGGAATTATAGATATAATAACAATCACCAAGTTTGATTTTTCTAGGAAATAAATATAAAGAGGTAAAAAAATAGATAATATGCCAATTATATTTTGAGCCTTCTCCAAGATACGCTTATATTCCTCTATTTGTCTATTTAAATTATTCTCAGTTATTACACTGATACTTTCTAAACTTCCCAATTTTTGCTAAAATTTAAGATTTTTGTTTAAAATTGAAATACGTTTTAATAATTAAGATAGTAATTAAAACAATCGTGGATAAAATAAAAAGCATGTAGTTTCCTATATTTAAATAAACCGCCCCAAGTAGCAAACATAAAAGTAAGAAACTATAGAAATATACAATTAAGCTGAACGCAACCTTGTCTTTATAAGTACTTGTTTCTCCAATCTTAGTTAGATGGTTCATTATATCATTAGTCACTCTACGCGTTTGACTTATAGCAAATCCCAAAAGTCCAAATACAATTATTGGGTTAAGATATTCAAATAATTTTGTAAAATCTGTCATAAATTTGTTTTTTTTAATTTAATAAAATTTGTTTTATTATTTTTCTGTACTAAAATGCATCCTATTCAAATCATATTATTTAACATATCTAATTTATTGATTATTCTTTTTTAACATCTTTTTTTGTTTCTTTTTTTATGTTTTTTCTTATGAATTGCTCATGATAATGAGGATAATACCTTACAATAATATCATCTTTTAATTTCAGAACATCACTTATATAATTGTAATCCGGATTGTAATCTTTTACTATTTCCCATTCAATTTCATACGGTAAATAATCACTATTGCTTTGGTCAAATTGGACACCTATATGCAAAGACATTTCTTTGCAACGATTTATGATTTTGTCAACTGCAATTATTACACTTTCTTTATCTGAAATTATTACATTCGTTTTTACTTGCATTATACCTAAAGTTCTTGGTTTCTTAAATCTAAAAGCGATCTTTTCCAATACTCTAGCAATTTTATATCTATTAAAAGATTCATATATCATTATTGAATATATCAATGGTTTAAGTTTGTCACTAATTACTTTATCATCAATTATATTTCCATATGCATTTTTGTATTTATTAAACTTTCTATCTAAATACTGATCAATTCTTTTCTGAGTTGGTGCTATTCCGGGACTGATTCGATTGAAAACTTCATACATGAAAAATAGAATTACTAACCATAGTTCATTTGTTACGGTTGAAAAATCGGGTAACAGATTTACTCTTGATATTATTAGTTTGTCATAAACTACATACGAGAAATAGATTATGAAAAACCAAAGAACGAATTCTTTGACCCAATTTATTAAAATCCCCCTTCCAGAAAATATGATGTAAATTAGACGAAATATAATATAGCTTACGGCTATTAAATATATGTTATTAACGTACCTCGATAATCCTATACCCTCTAGTATTGTAGATATAATTACAATATAGACTATCGGTGACAAGACCCTGAAAACAAAATTAAACCCTAAAGCTTCTTCTTCTTGAACAAACAAAGAGACGGAGGTGTATCCTAGGCTATATGACTTACTACCTATCCAAGCAATTAAAAAGAAATATATAATCCCAAGAATAAATTGAATAAATATTGTGTCTACTGAATTATTCCAAATGAAATTTATTATTTCGCCCATATTGTAATTATTATTTATAAATATTTATTTATTTATAACATTCAATAATATTATAATTTTTGTACTTTTGGTTTTACTAAATTATATTATATAATATTATTCCTATTGCAGGCATCAAAAATAAAGGGGATATTTATTCTATTTTTCTAATTTTTTCAGACCCTTTCTATCCAAATGTAATTCTGTCCCGCCAGGAATTTTCAGAGATGCACTCGATGCTACCCCAAGAATTGCATTTGCACCAAGGTAGCTCTTGGTTTTAGTACCATCAAGCTCAATCATCTTTTTATCGATTCCTGCCTGATCGGTGGTGTCCATTCCCATAATCTCTTC
>JBEKSX010000058.1:0-18818 GCA_049516635.1 Ignavibacteria bacterium
GAACTCTGCCCAATAGCGAAGTGCGGTATGGAGATTACATACAGGTTGATGCATTTGCCAATAGGGTTATACTGGTTTGGACTGACGACCGCGCCGGCACTCCGAACCAGGAAATATATTCGGCGAAGTTGATCAACCTGCTTTCGATAGGAAATATATCATCGGAGATTCCGAAGAAATTCAACCTGTATCAAAATTATCCTAATCCGTTTAACCCTTCAACGAAGATAAGGTTCGACCTGCCTGCTTCAGGTCAGGTGAATGAGTATAACGTGCAATTGGAGATATATAACATATTAGGAAAAAGGATTGCAACGTTAATTAATACTCATCTAAAGCCCGGCAACTACGAGTTCACATGGGATCTGCACAACTTGGCTTACCCTTATCTTACAAGCGGAATATATTTCTACAGAATAACTGCGGGAGAGTTTATCTCCACCAGGAAAATGATACTTCTGAAATAATTTACTAATGGATACAACGAACAACATTCGCGTGCGTTTTGCTCCTTCACCTACGGGTTACCTGCATATAGGAGGTCTCAGGACTGCTTTGTTTAACTTTCTATTCGCCAGACATAACAATGGTAAGTTCATACTCAGGATTGAAGATACAGACCAAACCAGAAAAGTCGAAGGAGCTGTTGAGAATCTCGTTCATACGCTAAGAGTGATGGGACTTGATTATGATGAAGGACCTGATAAAGGCGGGGAATGCGGACCATATTTCCAGTCACAGCGGCTTGAAATTTATAAAAAATATGTGATGCAACTCCTTGAACAGGAAGACGCGTATTATGCTTTTGAAACTGCAGGGGAGCTGGAAGAGATGCGGCGTATCCAGCTGATGCAGGGGATGCAAACTATGTATGACAGACGGGCAAGGAACCTTACACCTCAGGAAGTGAATGAAAAATTAAATAAGAATATTCCTTATGTGATCCGTCTAAAAGTACCTCTGGATTCTGAAATAAAGTTCAATGACTTAATTCGCGGAACAGTGAAGATCGAATCAAATCTTATTGATGACCAGGTGCTGATAAAAGGTGACGGTTATCCGACCTATCATCTGGCTAATGTAGTTGATGACCATTTGATGAAGATTTCCCATGTCATTCGAGGTGAAGAATGGCTGACATCGGTTCCAAAGCATATTCTTATTTATAAAACCCTTGGATGGGAAATACCTCAGCTGGCTCATGTCCCGTTAATATTGAATCCCGATAAAACCAAGTTGAGCAAACGCCAGGGTGATGTTGCTACCGAGGATCTTATCAAGAAGGGTTACCTGCCCGAAGCGTTAATAAATTTTATTGCTCTACTTGGATGGAATCCGGGAGAGGGCGAGAGCAGGGAAATATTTTCTTTAAATGAGCTTATAAAATTATTTTCTATAGAAAGAGTAAATTCAGCGGGAGCTGTTTTCAATCTTGAAAAGCTGGACTGGATGAACAGTGAATATATAAGGAAATATGATACCGAAAGGCTTACGGAACTTGCAGTTCCTTTTTTAAATGAAGCAGGTTATGATACAAAGGATAAAGAAAAAGCTATAAGAGTAATCAACGCTACAAGAACTTACATCAATAAACTGGAAGATCTCAAGGAGCAAGCAAAAATATTCTATCAGGATGATTTCAAATTGTCGGATGAACAAATCGAACTTGTATTGAATGTATCCTCACAAAAAGTATTATCAGCCCTCAAGAACAAACTGGAGGGTCTGGCTGAGATAACCTTAGAAAATTTTAAGCCGTTCATTAAGGAAATTCAAAAGGAGACAGGAGTAAGGGGGAAAGAGCTTTTCCAGCCGATCCGGCTTGTTCTTACGGGGCAGGATCACGGACCCGAGTTGGGTGTAATAGGATATGTCCTTGGTAATGAAGAAATGCTGCGGAGATTAAACAGGTTCAGAAAATGATTTTAATAAAAACTTTACCCCGGTCACTGCATAAAACAGAGAATTGATTTTCTCGGGGAAGGAGTGGTTAATCGAATATGTTAATGATCAATCGTTCTGAAGCTCCAGGTTCCGGACCAATAAGTAATGCCGTTTGAAGAACTTCCTACATGCCAAAAATAGTTATTATTAGAATCTAATATACCTGAAGGCATAAAGAACGATGTACCTACTATACCAAAGTTATGACAATTACTGAATGCGGAATTTGTTGAAACCTGCAGAACATCTGCCGCACCTGACCATAGGAAAATAGGTGTCAGCGTAACTCCGGAATCGTTATCATGCGGAGAAATAAGAGCAGGTGTATTGACTGGCGTTGCTTTGCTGTCTGTAGGGGAATCACAACTGCTGAGAATGAACGAGAGAGAGAATATAAGGATAGAAATAATGAACGGGTATTTCATACGATTGTAAATAATGTTGTATTGTGACCTTAAATATAATACTAAAAGTAATTTAAAAAAATCACTTATTTTATTCTCGGTCGGGCAAGAGTTAGCGAGAAAAGTTGTGAAAACAACAAGTTATAGGTAGTATTAAAAGGTAAACCTATTGAAAATACTTCTCAAGATAGAATTTTTCGGTGAAATACCGCGATCTCCAGCCGGGATTAATTCTATCCAGAAGTATTGCTTCTCCCGATCCGATGTAATAAAATAAAGATGGTAAACGAAGTAATTCAAATATATTAAAATGGTGAAATTATGTTTAAGCTAATCATCATTTCACCATTTTCCGCCTCAAGCGTGGCACTATTTGATTAGTAGCGCATACGGGATTCGAACCCGTGATCTCTGCCTTGAGAGGGCAGCGTCCTAAACCCCTAGACGAATGCGCCCTGGTTTTTATTTGTATTGTAAATTACTAATTAATACCTCACCTTTCAAGACAAAGGATTAATGCTTCTCCTTTGATTTCAGTCGAGCCAGGCTAGGTTTGAAATTTATGCCTTTAACTTTTCTATAAGATCCTTCGGGTACGTTTTCAGGTTATACCCGAACTTAAGCTGTTCTTCCATCCGGCATGACCATACCAGCTTGCCTTCCCAGACGGTGATATCGGGGCATCCATCGCACATGTTCTGCCTTCCGTCCTCGAGCATGTCGACCGGCTGAATTATCAATACTGTCTGGTAATGCAGACGTTTAAAAATATTTAACGGGTTCCTGTAAAAATTCCGGAAAGTTTTCCTCAATTTTTTATCGAAAATGCCGAGAAGAAGAAGTGATTTTCCTTTTCTTGTCCATTTTGGAAGTGAATATGCAAGATATCTTCCGTAAAACAGGTGGTGAAACGTTTGTGCTATTTCCATCGCTTTACCCCCTAAGTAACCGTAGATCTTCTTTTTAGTACCCAGCCGCCCATGAAGCAGCCATTTGAACGAATCCGGTTGTTCGGAACCGTTCAGGTAAGCACATGCATCGAAATCGGGGTATTCATTTTTTATCAGTTCATGGACCTCCTCAGCTTTAATATCGGTCCTTTCGGGAACATCTTCATTATAGACGAGCTCGCTCATATCTATTTTTTTAGGACCAAGATAAAAATCAACCGTGTTGTTATTCACAGCGCGGTAAATAATAAATACTATGCCTTGGACTATATCGATGTTTTCATGAGCCCATTTCACCATTCCGGGGACGTAGTGAATTGTATTTTCATATACAGTCGAATTGAAAGAACAGGAAATATTCTTTGCATCTGCAAGCATTCTCGCGTAGTGATACCTTAATTCATTCAGTTCGAGTTCATTCTTATCCTTCCATCCGGGCCTGTTTTGTTTGCTGTCAATGTGGAACGTAAAGCCGTAGACACCGGCTTTTTTAAGTTCTGCGAGAAGTTCTTTTGTGAGTGCGAGTCCGTTAGTGTTTAATATCGGTTTCATGCCCATATCTTTAACCATCTTCACTATATCGATAATCTGCGGATGGAGCAGCGGATCGCCTCCTGCAATAGATACACCGTCGCATTTTCTGAACTTATTGAATGTTTCTAATTCTTCTTTGATAATATCCAGAGATTTGTGACTGTTAATTTCATTCTTTCTATAACATCCGTCACAGGAGAGATTGCATTTAGCGGTTGGTTCCAGCCACGAAATAGAATTATCCGTCGTATTCCACGGAAGCCTGTAATAGTTAAGGTGATTGAGTTTGATCATTGTTAAATCCAGTCTAATAATAAGCTGCCATACCGGGATTTGAACCCGGAACACTCATGATTTAAGTATGTTCCCCTTACACTATGTGGCAGAAAGTATCCTTTCAAAGATATATAAAAATAGAACGTGTAAGAACCACTGTTAGCTCGCTGCCCGACTAGGGCTCCTCTGAAGAGGAGAACCTGGACTTTTGGCGCCCAAGGCGCCACGTGTTGCCAAGCTGCCCGACTAGGGCTCGAACCTAGACTTTCCTGATCCAGAGTCAGGCGTGTTGCCAATTACACCATCGGGCAAAATTAAAAGAAAAAATGAAATAAAATGAAAGAACATTATTATAACGCGTCTCGCCCACCCGAAGCAAGGTTGTCAATAAATACAAACTCGTTTCTTCGCTGAACCTAGACTTTTGGCGCCCAAGGCGCCACCTGTTGCCAATTACACCATCGGGCAAAATTAAAAGAAAAAATGAAATAAAATCAAAGAACATTATTATAACGAGTCTTGCCCACCCGAAGCAAGGTTGTCAATAAATACAAACTCGTTTCTTCGCTGAACCTAGACTTTTGGCGTTCAAGGCGCCACCTGTTGCCATCCGCCGTGGCGGAACACCATCGGGCAAAAATTTTTATTAAATGCAAATTTCGTGTATAATTATATAATTAGCAATGATAAAGGCATTGTTTTACACATAGATCGGCGTAAAAAGCATAAGTAATATCATTTTATTCTTTAATATTATGGGATATTTTAGTGTTACATATTATTAATGAAACGCTATAATATGTTTTTGTTTTACTCTTTAGATATTTGAAAACCGGAATAGTTATGAACCATAATCACAATCATATCAATAACAATTACGAAAAACCGATAATCATCGGTATTTTCTTAAATGTTACTTTTATTATTGTTGAGGTTATCTATGGATTTATCTCGAACTCTATGGCATTGATAACAGATGCGGGACACAATTTCAGCGATGTACTTTCTCTCATTCTCGCCGGGATCGCAGGATGGATGATAAGCCGGAGATCTACCAGCAAATTTACTTATGGCTTCAAACGCGGTTCCATTTTGATAGCCCTTGTCAATTCTATACTTCTCCTTGTTGCACTCGGAGCTATCACCTGGGAAGCAATACACAGATTGAGTGTGCAGAATGTTGTGAATGGCAAAACGGTAATACTTGTTGCTTCGATAGGTATAGTTGTAAACGGTATCACCGCATATATGTTTATGAAAGGTCGCGAAAAGGACCTGAACGTAAAAAGTGTTTTCCTCCACATGCTTACTGATACCTTTGTCTCTGCGGGAGTTGTTGTATCCGGCTTCCTCATCTATTATTTCAACCTAAACTGGATCGACCCTGTGATCAGTCTCGCCATAGTGCTTGTTATATTATACAGCACGTGGGGATTATTGAAGGAGACAATACAGCTTACGATGGATGCAGTTCCCTCCAATATAGAGTACGAGAGAGTTCAGGAATATTTACTGAAAGTAAAAGGAGTTAAAAGCGTTCACGACCTGCACATCTGGGGACTCAGCACATCGCACACCGCATTAACCGTTCACCTGATAATGGAAGGAGGGTATTCGGACGGAAGCTTTCTGAACGACCTTAGTACCGGCCTTCACTCAAAATTCGGCATTGAGCACACCACAATACAAATAGAGGACATCGATTCCGAAGACTGCCTGCAGGAAGACTGCACGTAACAACATTTCACTCAATATCTATATGACCCCGTTGTTGGTAGCTTGCCCTAACCTCTGGTGGGTTGTCACCAACAACAAATTACCAATGAAACAAATTTTAATCTAAGAGTTATCTAATGTCCACTGCCTAACCCCCTTTTATCCCCTGCTTTTCACAGTGTATATAAATTTTTGCCTTGAATTTTGCAGATTAATGTATTATATTTGAAATATCAATTATAAGACCACCCCCCGCCTGAGGTGGTCGAAAGCGAACAAGCTATGGACAAGCTAAGAGACAAGCAACTTGATTTATTTTTTGCGATTCCGTGTAATTTTAACAAGTTGAACAAGCTAGCTTGTAGGGGGGTATACCCTCAATGGTCAATCATTAATTTTCAATTAAAATAAAATATTATTACATGTCTCCCCTTTAAGAAAGGGGAGAGCCCCGATTTATCGGGGGAGGGGTTCTTGAGGTTCTTTTAACAAAAACCGAAATAAATTAGTCTCTGTCGCAATATCATGAATTTTAAGTATGGTCCAAGTAGTCACTACTTAAGTAATCAAAAAATGGCGATTCTGAGCAATCTGATTACTTGGGATTACTTAAGTAATGGGGGTGTACCTTGTTTTTATGTTCTGTAATAACAATAATTTACAAATTGGTTGATTTTTATACATTGTCACTATTTATTACGGGGAAAGTAAAATTTCCCGTCTCCTCCGAGTCTCTCGAAGAGGACTCGGTGGGCAATCCTCTGAGTCCCCTGCGGGAGACTCAGAGGGAACCTTGGAGTTTGAGAAAAATATCTAAATTTACAAAAAATGAAATCTATGAATTACAATGCAGTTTTTACCCATTTTGAAACTATTATTATCTATTCCTCATTACTATAGATAAATCACTCTATGTTAAAATTTATTATTGCTAAAGTATTGTTAATACTGCTGATATTATCAAATGTATCATGCGGTCAGAACAAAGGAGAAGAGGAGACGCCAAATTTGAAATACCTTGGAAATATCACCGCACCTGAATTTCCTTCAGGTCTTCAGTGGCTCAATACGGACAGACCCCTTACGCTTAAAGAATTCAAGGGAAAACTTGTTTTGCTTGATTTCTGGACCTACTGCTGTATAAATTGCATGCATATTATTCCCGATCTTAAAAAGCTGGAAAAGAAATATAAAGATGAGCTTGTCGTGATAGGTGTTCATTCTGCAAAATTTTTGACAGAACAGGGAACGGATAATATCCGCCAGGCGATTCTGCGTTACGAAATAGAACACCCCGTAGTGAACGATAAAGACCTGCGTGTGTGGAACCTCTACACCGCGAGTTCCTGGCCTACGCTGGTACTGATCGATCCGAAGGGAAAGATAATCGACACGCATGCCGGCGAAGGCGCTTATGACGCATTCGATCCTGTAATTTCTCAAGCTATACAGGAGTATGATCAGGCGGGAAATATACTAGATAGAAAACCCGTAAAGTTCAATCTCGAGAAAAATAATGTTTCGCAAATGCTTTTATCTTTCCCGGGAAAAGTTACCGCTGATGCCTCTTCATCTAGATTATTCATTACCGATTCGGATAATAAACGTGTGCTCGTTCTAAAGCTCGACCCATCGGGAGAAAATGTATCGGTCGAGGAAGTAATTGGTTCCGGCATCGAAGGAAAAAAGGACGGTTCATTTACTGATGCAGAATTCTTCAGACCGCAGGGTATAGCTTATCACAACGATATACTCTACATCGCAGATACTGAAAATCATCTCATACGAGAGATTGATCTAAAGAATAAAATAGTCAAAACGATTGCAGGTCTGGGATACCAGTCGCGTGATTGGGGATGGGTGAGCGGTAAAGCGTCCGAAACCGCTCTGAACTCTCCATGGGACCTGCTCTATCTTAACGATGCGCTTTATATCGCAATGGCGGGTCCGCACCAATTGTGGAGGATGGACCTGAAGACCGGAATAATTGGCACCTATGCGGGAAGCGGTTTCGAGAATATCCGTGACGGCTCATTTGAATCAGCCGCTCTTGCACAGCCTAGCGGTATTACGACCGATGGAATAAAATTATATTTTGCCGATAGTGAGGTTAGTGCAGTACGGACAGCAGAACTTGGATCCGATGGGAGGATTTCAACTATCGTGGGGCAGGGTTTGTTCGATTTTGGAGATATTGACGGAACCGGGAAAAAAGTCCGTCTGCAGCATCCTCTGGGAATAGTCTATAATCCCGAGGATAAATTATTATACGTAGCCGATACCTATAACAGCAAGATAAAAGTGATAAACCCTGAGACCAAAGAATCAAGAACCTATTCGGGAACAGGTGTTGAAGGGCACGATGATGGTGTAACGAATGCACAATTTAATGAGCCGTCGGGATTGACAATATTGAACGGAAAAATTTACATTACCGATACAAATAATCATCTCTTACGCGTGATTGACACGAAAACGAGAGAGGTGAAGACGGTAAAATTCACTAACCCGGAAATGCTGACAGCGAATCGCATGAGTTCCAAAAAGGTCAAACCGGAAAATATAATCAAGCTCGATGAAATGAATGTTAAAGAGGGTTTGGTCAAGCTGAAATTTAATTTTAAGCTGCCTGATGGATTCAAGATTAATCCCGAAGCTCAGCCTCAGCTATCGTTAAGCTCGGATGGCAACGTAGTTCTGCCACAGGATACGGTGATTGAAACACACGACCCCATGTTCGAATATCCGGCAAAGATCGGTTCGGGCAAGGGTAATCTCAACGTAGAAGTTCTTATCTACTACTGCGAAGACCAGAATATCGGCGTGTGTAAATTCAAAGACCTGTATTTCGAGATACCCCTGAGCGTTAACAGCAAGGGAAACGATTTCGTAAATATAGATTATACATTGAATTAAATGACAATAAACCCGATTATTGTATGCAGGGCGGGTTGATACCTGCCCTTTTGATATAAAACAATGTATACGAAGATCGTAAATGATGTCGAAGAAGCTGCAAAGTATATACTAAACTCGGAGGTCGTGGCATTTCCGACAGAAACTGTTTATGGACTCGGTGCCAATGTGTTCGATGATGAAGCTGTAAAAAAGATCTTTATCCTGAAAAAGAGACCTCTTGATAACCCGCTCATCGTACACATTTCATCTAAAAAACAGATCGGGCTCTTGGCTGCAGAGATAGGAAGTACTGCAAAAAAAATAATAAAGAAATTTTTTCCCGGACCCATAACGGTGATTCTGAAAAAGAACCCCATAGTACCTGATAGGGCTGCAGCGGTACTCGATACGATAGCAATAAGAATGCCCTCTTCGAAGATCGCACATGAGTTTATTAAAGCATGCGGTGTTCCTATTGCTGCGCCATCAGCGAATCTTTCAGGTTCTCCGTCACCTACAAGCTTCCTGCATGTACTCCATGACTTTAACGGCAGGGTTCCCTGTGTTTTAGCCGGACCTTCTTCAAAATACGGGCTCGAATCGACGGTCATAGATTGCTCGGCGTCAGTTCCCGCAGTACTTCGGCCGGGTATGGTCACATTGGAACAGCTCAGGAAGATCGATCGAAAAATAATATTGCGGACGCACACACGGAAAATGAAAAGTCCCGGACAGAAATATAAACATTATTCTCCGGAAGCAAAAGTAGTTCTCGTAAAGAAATTATCCAAAGTGGTAGAAAATTCAGCTTATATAGGAATTGCTTCTTTAGATACAAATAGCAAAACTAAGATTAGTTTTTATAAAGTATGCAGAGATGTTGAACATTATGCAAAGAGCTTATTTTCTTTTTTTCGTGAATGTGATGTTAGAGGGATCCATACCCTTTACGCTCAGAAGGTTGATGAATCAGGTCTAGGGCTTGCAATAATGAACCGCCTTAAAAAAGCCGCTAAGGAATAACCTGATTATTATATATTAGATATAATAATAAATATTTATTATTACAATATATAAAATTAAAATATTTTCAATTGTTAGGTTGAGGATTCTTAAAAATATGTTTGATACCCAAATTTTTCCTTTCACTGTTAATAAAATATTTATGGGGACGCAGCGAAAAAATTTCTTAATCTTGATAATAACCGCTGCCTCTTTCCTTACATCTATCTTCTCTTCATGTGATCAATACAAACCTATCTTGAATTACCTGAAACACGGTGCAGATACGATGTATGTGGTCTTATATGCTGACAGCGTAAATTTCACAAATATTTTTTACATAGATACTTTGTACAAGCTGAGCAGGGATCACTATTCACTGTCACCGTCAGATTTAGAATCTCAGTTCTGGTCGGGCGGAAGACCCAATAAACCGGATTTTAACAGGAAAAATTATTACGCGCGTATTATAGGTATCAGCGATGACAACGTTTTTTATACGAGCGCTGTTCATTACCGCGTGAACCGCGAAACGAAACTGAATGAGCTTGAGCAACTGGGCAAAGAACGCCATTCGACGGTGACGCTCGAGACCCCTAAGGGCCTGATCGATGTTCCGGTCGATTCATTGAAATGATTTAGGTTTGCACGAAATCCTTGACGATAATTTGTAGTTAACCTAAATTACAGATATAGCACCAAACCCTTGGATATAGGACAATTATTACATAAGTTTCCTTGTAAAAGAATATGATAATAATCAGATGATTTTAGCGTATTTGAAGCGATTAAACTTGAAAAATGTTTTTTTAAAGATTATATTTATCAAGAAAATCAGTTCTTACAGATCACCCCTACGCAAAAAACTATTTTACAACTTATTCTTTTTTGCAAATGCTCTTAAATAGGTTATTATTTTATTCCGGTTTATTACAGAAAAAAAATATTACCGTTTTTTCAATCCTGTTATCTTTCTTTATCTTTACTGCTAACATATTCTGCCAGCAGAACATCAAAGTCTGCGTTATGCCTAAAACTTCTCCGATGACGAGTTCTTATTTTCCCGTCTCGAACACCGATACACTGAAAGCCCTTGTGATATTCGTCAGATACCAGGATGATAATTTCTGGTGCTGCCCTGACTGGCCGCCTGATTTATGGGCGGTTCCGGAGTGGGGCAATAAAGTATTAACACCCATGGGAGAACCGATAACCTATAATCCTTCAATCTCGGGTTACTTCGATGCGATGTCATCTTATAACGGCATCCACGGTTGGCAGCTCAGAGGTGACGTATATCCAAATTTGTACGTTACACAGCACCCAACAGCATATTACCAGGGACGAGGGGGTTTAGGTGCCGTAGCTGAAGAGATATTTACAAATTTAGATACAAAAATAAATTTTGCCGATTATGACAGGTTAGATCCCACTGACTATAACCATAATGGTAACCTGAATGAACCCGATGGTTATGCGGATATGATTATCCTCTGGTTCAGATGGTTGAACTCGGGGATAGACGGCGCATATTTTTCGGGAGTAGCCGCCTTAGGCGGTATGTCAATGACCTTTCCTAATGGTGAATTTATCACTAATGATCTGATAAACCTTAACGGTGTACCGACCCATTTGAAAATCAGTCCTGGAGCCCCGGCCAGTAACCTATCCCTGGCTTCCGGTCTGATGGGCGAAGGAACCACTATTGGAGGCATTAATATATTTGCACATGAGATCGGACATTACTTATTCGGACTCTATCACACACAGCATCTTGGAGTATGGAACCTGATGACAGGAAATGGTGTCGGCATCATGAACACAATGGAAAGAACCAACCTTGGCTGGATTCCTGACCCGCCGCGCTATACTACACAGTACGGGATCTACAATATTCACCTCCAGGATTTCGAATCGACCGGGCAGTCATATATATTCGATACTTACTCCGAACGTTATACTCTCGAAAACAGGGGAACTGCAGGTTTCTATTCAAAAAAAAGCAACTGGATAATGCCGGGCAACGGACTTTTAATAACAGACGTGCATTTCGACCCTGCACTCTATGATGAATCATATACAATCGCATGCGCTGATTCCAGATGGAACTGGATGAATTCGGGAACCGCTGTATGTACATTCTCTTGCATGAACATGCACAATATAACATTTAATTATCCGTTCAAAAAATTAGAACCTTCGAACAACGGCTTTTCTAATATGGAAATGCATGACATTTGCACTTCCGATAGCACGGGCAATGTGTGCCGGTCATACGACAGCTGTGCCGGATGCTGGGGTAATCTCTGGAACATCAGATATAACCAGGTATTTTCACAATGGAGCAATCCGAAAACCGACAGCGCAATGAACGGAAAAGGTATCCTGATCGAATTGCAAAAACAGAATAAAGACGGCTCGCTGGATATACTGGTAAAATTCGGTGTAGATAATTGTGAAACAGGTACGCACCCTTCAAAGCCGATGGGGCTTACACCTTCAAAATATTATTTCGATCCGCAGAAGCCGAATAGATTTCATCCGAAACTCGACTGGATCAAGAATACCGAACCCGATGTTGCAAATAGTACTAATCCCGGCAAGTACAATATCTGGAGGGCACTCGTATTGATATCAAAGATCGAACCCGCCGTTTACGACCTTATACAGACAGTACCGGCAAATGTGAATACGTTTACCGACAATTCAATTTCCCTCTATGATCCGGCTACGAGCACCGGGTGCGCTTATCAGCCCCGCGAATATGCGTACAGGGTCTCAGCAGTTGATAACGAGAACCTGGAATCGGTCAGGTCCGACAGGGGAGATATTTACGGTCTTATCGATCCCTGTGAAGCTCCCGGCGGTGACCGTATAGCGCAGGAAAATCCGTCTGCTCCGAATGAATTTAAAGTGTATAATTATCCGAACCCGTTCAATCCTTCTACCGATATTAAATATACAATTCCAGCTGATGCATACGTAACGATCACTATATACAATGCACTCGGTCAGGAGATCATAACGCTTGAAAACAGCGAATTCAAAAAAGCGGGGAGTTACGCTATTAAGTTCGACGGCATGAACTATGCCAGCGGGATATATTTCTACAGGATAACAGCGGGACAGTTCAGTGCCACCAAAAAGATGCTTTTATTGAAGTAGCCAGAACGCATCGCTATTTCTGCCAAAATGTCAAAGAACGTCTGAAAAATTAACACTTTGTTTTTATGAAATTTAAAAACAAGGTAGACCCCCTACTACTTTAAGTAATCACAAGTAATCAGGAAGCACAGAAACGCCATTTTTTAGTGGTTTAAGTAGTGACTACTTAGTAGTTGTTTACGAACTCCATACCGTGACAAAATGCCAAAGAAACGTAATGAATATTATAGTGCTGTTTTTCAATGGTTAATTAATATGGTACCACCCGGGTAACTTGAGTTACCCCTTCATCGAAAAAACACAAAATACAAACACCAAACGCCACTTTTTGAAAATTTAAGTTAGGGTAACTTAGTTACCTCTTTGAGGTATCAGGTTATGACAATATGTCACAGAGTGGTTTCTCCATTTATAAACAGTTTTAAAAGAACAATGAATACAAATATACTACATTAAACTGCAAAAATCAAGGCAAAAATTTGGGATAGTTGAGGAAAGCAGAGGAAAATGAATTAAAAAAAGGGCGTTTGTTAGAACGCCCTCAATTCGTTATTTCACAATTCACTATTTCGCTATTTGATTAGTACCATCTTTTTCGTGCTCACAAAACTTCCTGTCTCTATCCTGTAAAAATACATACCGCTGGCGAAATTTGTACCATCGAATTTTAAGGAATAGCTGCCCGGCACCTTGAACTCGCTTAACGAATATATTTCTTTTCCTAACAGATCGTATATCTTTATAGAAACTTCACCGGATTTTGGTATGTCATATTTTATGGTTGTTACAGGATTAAATGGATTCGGATAATTTTGGTAAAGAATATATTCTTTTGGAATAATCCCGTTTGTTACCCTATCTGCCGGTACTATATTCCTTCCTAGGATTAATGATAATGACCGAAGTTTGTGTTCTGTTGTATTTGCAAAATTACGATGTGCCGGATTATCGTTTGAATCAGGTCTCATTGCAATCAGACATTCTTTGTTAATCAATGCATGCAATCCCTTCGAGTTATTCTGGTTTTGCTGATATATTAATTGGTAATCTGATATTGCATCATTAATGAAGCCCTGTTTCATTTTAGATTTTATCATAAAATCTTCTGCAATTTCTTTTACTGCTTCAGGATAATTAGTATTATTTCTTAACTGGTTCATGTAGGCTTGAAGCATCTGGAAATCGCTGATTGTTCCCCGGCTCTTCTCGAGACAGTTAAATATTCTTGACAGCGAAACAGGTGCATACGTGCTGGTTATGTAATTTTGAATAACCTGCTTATATAATGTTATTGCCTGTGAGAACTGATTAGCCCGTTCTTTATCATATGCCTGCAGAAATAATATTTCGTCACCGGGATTATCACCAAGGTTTTCAACAAAAACCGTATCAAATAAACCAAATCCGATATCCGTTAGATCATAATAATTTGTTGCAGGTAGTGTAGAACCGTCAAAAGTCGGCGTATCTATTACAATACCGTTTGTTACATTAAATTTCTGCTGAACGGGAACTTCACCCCAGTAATTATATGATGCGGGTAAATTTGCCTGAAGTACAGATGAAATATCCCCGTTCATATAATCGGAATTATTTACAGTTATTTTATTATAACCCGAATCCATAGCAGGATACGATTCTTCCTGAAATCCTATTCCGCAGGATGAGGGATTTCCGTTTATCAGGTTATTTCCAGCAAGCCAGCTTAAAGTGGTTCCGGAATTTATCGGATGCATAACGGGAATCGAGTTTCTGTATATATCTATTCCTCTCACTGAAGCGTTATTAAATGAGTTTTTCAGCAGATATGGTGAGGAATATAATGCATTGAGCGAATGTGTACCGTAATTTGTATTATTATATTTTATCATCCCGTTTGAATTATCAAGATAAATAACATCACCATCAGATTGCAAGCCGGTAATGGAATTTCTTGCGATATACGGTGAAGACTGGATTATAGAAATTCCGTTATGAATTTTATTGAAGTTGTTATCAACAATATCGAACGCACCTGACGGGCAATATTCGGCAAGTACGGCATTTGCAAAGGCATCGATTAACTGTGTTGAGCTAAAATTATTATTTCTTATCAGAACATTATTGCTTGCCGATACGTAGATACCGTTTGTTAATTGATTAGAGGTAGTATTGGAAAAAGTACAGTTCGAAATTTCCGTACTAGGCTGATTACTTGTATAACTGCATTTATTCTTGATATTTATACCGTTCGAAGCATTTTCAATTGTGCAATTAGTAATTGTATCATTAGATATATCATTCAGATAAATACCGTCCCAGGTTGAATTGGGATCAAGGGAAGTAAATGTTGCATGGTCAGCGATTAGGTGAGCGCCGTTTTGAAGAATGAGTTTAGAGTTTTGTGCAAAAGACATTTTAGATGTCGGACCAACAATAATTGATGAGCTATTTCCATCTAAAATGATAGATGTATTTTCAGGAATTTCAAGTGTTGCACTATCTAAGATAATTTGTGTATTCTGATAAATTGGATTTGTCGGATATGTGCAATTTGTGTACTCATGCGTTCTACTCATATAGTGAAGTCTTAAAATCCCATTAATAATGGCTCCCTGGTTACAAAACATTCCACCTGGATAAAGTCTTATTTCTGAATTGCCATTACCGGTGTAATGGCTACCATACTCCAATAAAAGTTCAGTGTTAAGATATTGTCCATTCTGATTCAATATGATTTTCGAACCATCACTTTGAACCAAATTACCCCCTGCTTTATCTGTCATCAAAAAACCAACTCCATCATTATAACCTACACAATCGGGATACCATGATGGAGCAGCATTTAGATTAAGATTTATATTTAATGCTAATGTTAATGTACTACCATTTAAGATTGTAAGTAGCAGTGGTTGCTTAACCCCATTCTGACATAAGGTTATCCACTTATTTTCGTCCGTTAAAGTTGAAACATTTTTAGCTATTGTTAAGTTAAGGCTTAAATTACCATTTTCATTATTGTCGCTTTCCATTGTATAATCGTGATTCTCATTCGGAATAGGCGGGTTGTTGCAATCTAATCGAGCATCTTGTGGAATTACTGTATAAGTATTGTTAAAGTTTGTACTATAAGTATTATTGCCGTATGCTTTGTCCCTGTAATCCTGTCCAAGTACATGTGGAGAATCATTGGGATATGCATCATAACACTTTAGATAATGTCCACATGCTTTTACAGAGCGCCATGGACCCCATTGAAATAGTGGCTTTTGAATATGATAGATTAATCCATATCCGCTGTTACCACCATAATCTTCTGCGTTTGACACTAATTTAATATCAAAATTATAACAATTCCCGGCATCCTGTTCGAACCACACGGTATCTCTGGAATTAGATCCCCAAGTACAAATTATTTTGTAAATGCCACGGCCAATTGTAGAAAAAGGTGGGGGACCAAGTTGTGGATCTGGGGAACCCATTTGGAATCCATCAATCCAGAATGGCCACGAACCCGATGGCATTACAACCCATTGAACAAAACGATTATAATTATTTTGATTAGTTCCATATAAAAAAACAGACGCTATATAATCGTAACGCCAGTAGGCTGGTGGTGGATAATTCACTTCTGGCCATATCGCTTTCAAATCATATTCGCCTGTGCTGACACCAAGAACACTATACCCATTCATTAACATACTCACAGGAATCAATTGATATGTGCATTCAAAACTTGTTTCATTAATTAGTGAGAAAACAGCCGGTATAGGAGGGTCATCTGATTGTGAAAATAAAGATTTTGACAAAAAAATGAAAATTGATAGGAATAAAACAAATTTAGAGTTTTTCATTTTTGTTTCCTTTCTTTGTATTTGATTTTAAATTATATTGTATTTTAAAAGAAAGCGGATCCAAATAAAAAGGTTCACCGTTAGGATTAACGGTAAAATTGGATTAGTCCCCAATTTGAATCTACCCTACCAACGTTTATCTTGTTTTAGATACTATTTGGCAGGATATGGATCCGCTTCTATTTATTATTATCTTATTTTATCATTTTAATAAAACCATTTTTTTGCTTATGACGACATCACCCGATTTCAACTGATAAAAATATATCCCGCTTGATATTTTCGTTCCATCAAATTCCACATCATAATTTCCCGGTTGTAATTGCTTGTTGACAAGGACTGTAACTTCACGTCCGAGGATATCAAATATTTTTAATTGCACAAACAACCCCCTTTTTCCCCCTTTGTTAAAGGGGATTGAAAATCTTATCTTTGTTGAAGGATTAAAAGGGTTGGGATAGTTCTGGTAAAGTTGAAAATTTACAGGTAAATTTTTGTTTTCTTTTATAATTCCTATTGGCGGAGCATGAAAATTAGTATCCGTTCTGACAACATATGTATTATAAAATTCATTAGGCTGTAAAAAATCAGAACTACCTATAAATAAGATATCATTATCATTTTTGACATAACTTTGACTAAATGAGCACCATGAGGTTTCATGAAAAAGACCTTTTTGTAATATGTTACTTGAAGAATCCGTTATATATATTCTGGCATTTATAGTATCGTAGGCTGAATCAGCAATGCTACCACATATAAGATATCTATTGGAATTAATAATCTCTAAGTCACCCATCAATAAAGTCCTATTTGTATCATCAGGTAATATTTTTATATAATTTAGATTACCTGCTGTGTCTATCTTTACTATTGCTGCTCTTTTTCTATTTATTGTAAAATCTGAATAACTATGAGGTAGAAATATATATCCCCCGTCAATTTGATGTATAGCAAATATTTCTGAAAAATTATATTGACTAAAATAATATACCTTTTCCCATATAAGCTCACCTGACTCATCTACTCGTGTTACAACACCACCTCCTATTCCAGACATACTTGTATCGTAATAACCTGCAGCAACAAAGCCACCATTATGTGCCTTACATATTGTATAAAATATTTTATAGTTTGGAGAAGGGTATTGCTTAACCCATAGGAGATTGCCTAATGAATCTAATGTTAGTATTAATCCAGAGTTATAATAAGCTCTACCACAAACAGCATAATTATTAATTTCCGTTTTGATAACCTTATAAACATTAATAGGATTAAATTGATAATATTTTTTCCATATAGTTTCACCTGAAGCATTTAATTTTACCGAATAACCTTCAGAAACAAATATATAACCACCATCTCCGGTTGAAATTCCGTCACTAGCTCGAAGAGAATCTATAAAACTAGTCCAAATTGTATCACCATACGGATTTATCATTATTATTTGTGTCCCCGGGGGTCCTGATGCACCATGATTGAAGAAATAAAAATTTCCATCATCCGCCGGTGCTATACCTCCGCCACTTGCGTAACTCGGAGTACCCCAAGGGCTGGGAAATACCTTCTGCCATACAGGATGTGATTGTGAGTAAACAAAATTGGAGGATAAACAAAGAAATATGAATATTTTTAGGTGGAGTAATTTCATGGCATAATATCTTTATTATTAAAGTACAAAGGAAAAAATACGGTGGTTTAAAAACTTATAATTTTGCGGTATTTTAATAACTTTCATTTTACCCCCTTTCTGCTTTTTTACAGAATTTCAAGAAAGTTTATAATTTAGAAGGTTTTGTAAATTATCTCGCCAACGACAATTAACATACAAAATTATTCCCCGTTTGTCAATAGGTAAGTTTGCCTTTATTTATAGTTGTCGGGAGAGGGGCGGATTTTTAGAGGCGGTGGGGACAGCTTCGCTGTTCATCCGGAATATAATTCCGGGCTACAATAGCCTTTTGACATTTCACTTATATCCACCATCTTCTCACAACAAATCTATCTTTATCCGATTTGTCATAATCGTTTACGGGTATTCTTTTTTCTATGAGTGATTCAATTGTCTCAAGCAAGGGTGTTTTTACTACTCCGCC
>JBEKSX010000059.1:0-21233 GCA_049516635.1 Ignavibacteria bacterium
GTCCCACATCCATGAGAACGGCTGCATGAATAACAGGCGGTTCAGTGTGAAATACGTTGTTCCTGAGATAATAACAATTATTATTATAAGAAGTCCGATAAATTTCAGATCAAACATCTTCGGCTGCTCTGTGATCTCCTCATAATATATAGGTTCAATTTCTTTTGCGCCTAAGGAAGCAAGAAAATCTCTTACTTTTTTATCATCAAACAGCGGGTCTATTGTAAGAATATTTATGCCGAACTTATCCATCGAGACCTTTTTCATATAATTGGTATCATGTATCGGATGGCTTGCCGAAGGGAAACGGAACATGACAAAAAGCAAACCTACAACGGTAAAAATAGCAGAGAACAATACTGTCAGCTCAAACGTTATAGGTACAAATGCAGGCCAGGTAAAATACGGCTTGCCGCCTATCACAAGCGGATAGCTTGAGATCGCTACCCATGACATGAATGAGAATGCAATACCTGCTCCGAGCAAAGCAAAGAATAAAGTTATAAACCCGACCTTCGTTGATTTAAGGTTCATAGCTTTATCGATCCCGTGCAGCGGGTAAGGAGTATTCACATCAAATTTGGTATAGCCTTCTTTAACGGTTTCTTCGGAAGCATGAATTACCCCGTCCGGTGTATCAAAAATCGCCGATATGGAATATAATCTGCTATCCATGATATACTCCGTTATGAGACGGCTGTGCACCGTCAATACTTGCTTTTACCTCGGAGATCGAAACAACAGGCAGTGTTCTAATGAACAAAAGTATAAGAGTGAAGAACAGTCCGAAGCTTCCAATGAATATTCCCGTATCCCACATAGTTGGCACGTACATATGCCAGCTCGACGGAAGAAAATCCCTCGACAGAGAAGTTACAATTATCACGAATCTTTCGAACCACATGCCCACGTTCACAAAAACCCCAATAAAGAACATGAAAGGGATCGATGTTCTTATTTTTTTGAACCAGAAGAGCTGTGGAAATATTACGTTGCATGAAATCATTGTCCAGTAAGCCCATGCATACGGACCCATTGCCCTATTGATGAATGCAAACAGTTCAAACTGGTTTCCGCTGTACCACGCTGTGAAAAATTCCATGCCGTAAGCATAACCAACTATACCGCCGGTTACTATTATTATCTGGTTCATCTTCTCGAGGTGTTTAAGTGTGATAATATGTTTAAGGTTAAATGCCTGCCTGACGAAGATAAGAACATTCTGAACCATAGCGAATCCTGAAAATACCGCACCCGCCACAAAGTACGGGGGGAATATAGTGGCATGCCATCCGGGAATAACGGAAACGGCAAAATCAAAACTTACGATCGTATGAACAGAAAGAACCAGGGGTGTGGCGAAACCCGCAAGTATCAGATACACTCTTTCATAATGCTGCCAGTGCCTGCCCGAATGTCTCCAGCCTAAGCTCAGTACACTATAGATGTATTTTTTAACTTTACCGGTTGTCCTGTCCCTTAAAGATGCAAAATCAGGAATTAGACCTACATACCAGAATATTAACGAGACGGTGAAGTAAGTGGACACTGCAAACACATCCCATAGAAGCGGTGACATGAAATTCACCCATATATGGTTTTGGTTCGGATACGGGAACAGGTAACCGTCGAGCCATGGCCTGCCCGTATGAATTGCTGGAAATAATCCTGCACAGATCACCGCGAAAATCGTCATAGCCTCTGCGAAACGGGCGATACCGGTTCTCCATCTCTGACGGAGTAAAAATAATATTGCCGATATAAGTGTTCCGGCGTGTCCAATTCCGACCCAGAAAACAAAATTCACAATATCCAGAGCCCAGCCGACTGGCTGATTATTTCCCCAAAGTCCTATCCCGTAATAGAAGGTCATACCAAGACAAAAAGTGCCCCAAAGAAGCATGAAACCGGTAATCGTAATAAGGAGATACCAGATCTTCCCGGGTTTTTTATCTAAAGGAGCTGCAACTACTTCTTCAATAGAAGCAGCGGACGGACGTCCTTCTACAACAAGAGGCTCCAGAGTATAATCAATTTCGTATGCCACTAATCTTTCTCCGGATTTTTATTTCGCAGTTTTGCAATATATGTCACGTTCGGTCTGACGTTTAGTTCTTCGAGTACATGATATGCGAGATCGTGTTCTCTATATTTCGTTATGGGTGAATCTTTGCTGTGTGTATCTCCGAATTCGATTGCGTATGAAGGACATGCTTCCTGGCAAGCGGTCTTTACATACGAACCGACCACGTCTCTTTTTTCCTGGATCGCATTTTGCCTCTCATCCATTATCCTCTGTATGCAGAAAGTACATTTCTCCATCACTCCTCTTGAACGTACTGTTACTTCGGGATTAAATAAAAGGCTCATTGGCTCTTTTTCATAGTAAGCATCTGCAACATGGTCCCTGAAATTGAAGTAATTGAATCTCCTCACCTTATACGGACAGTTATTTGAACAGTACCTCGTTCCCACACATCTATTATACGTCATCTGGTTCAAACCGTCGGGGCTGTGGTTCGTTGCAGCAACCGGGCAGACATTCTCGCACGGTGCGTTATCGCAATGCTGGCACAATATCGGCTGAAAACTGGTTCCGGGGTCTGAAGGTTCTCCGGAATAATACCTGTCAATCTTCTACATTACATGCGGTCACGCATGCGCCGCACCCTGTGCATTTATTAAGGTCAATCGCCATTCCCCACTTCACTCCCGGATACCCGGGTTCATTAGTTATATTCTCTAACTTGACCTTAGGTCTTTCTTCACTTAAGTACTTAGGATTTTTCTTATATTCTTCGTACGTACCCTCTTGAATAATTTCTCTCTTTAAATGAATATCCTTGAAGTAGGGTTCTTTTTCCAGAGTATAGTGTTCCTGGACTCCGATCAGTTCGTATGAACCCTGAGTCTTACTTACTTTTACATTATTGTAAATTCTGTCAGAGAAAGAGGGATTCTTTGTCATCAATATTCCTGCGTTCACTCCCACACCCGAACCTATAATTCCGGCTTTGGTTTGACCGTATCCCAGCATAACTTCAATAACTTTATCTGCAAGACCCGGCTGAACGAAAACAGGGAATGTAACCGATCTCCCATCTATCGAAACCGTAACAAGATCGTTCGTATCTACATGCAACTCTGATGCAGCCTGTACCGAAACTGCCGCATAGTTGTCCCAGACCATCCGTGAAATCGGATGCGGTAATTCCTGAAGCCAGCCGTTATTTGCGTACCTGCCGTCACCGATATTGTAATTATCCTGAAGAACTATAACGTAATCATTTCCTGCCTGCATCCTGCCCGACTGATTTATGGATACATCGGGATTGAATGATGGAAGGGGTTCTACATTTTCTTTCATGTATGCAACGCCGTCATGCAAAACGGTATTCCAGAACTGTTTAAACTGTTCTTTAGTATTCGCCGAAGGATAAATATTTTTCTCCCAATTGTCCATCAGGTATTCATGATATATCTTTTCGTTATATGCATCCGGACTTCCTTTTATCCAAGTGAGAAGTATTGCTTCCTTCTGGCGTGTTTTATATAGAGGAGCTATTAAAGGCTGCTGCGTGCTGTAAAATCCTGTTCTTGTTTTGAAATCGCCCCACGATTCGAGAACATTATTGATTGGTAATACGTAATTACTTACATCAAAACTCTCATTCTCTATTTCAGACATAGTAACAACTATGGGAACATTCTTTGCCGCATCACTATAGTTGTAGTCCGGAGCTAAATGAAAAACAGGATTAGTATCGAAATGAATTGCCGTTCCAACCTTACCCCACTTCATATTCTGCACGAGAGTTTCTATTTCCTCTTTTTTGCTAAGCGGAACAAGTTGAATAAGTGCAGATTCTTTCGAATAAAGTGCTGTATTTTCAAGTATTTCGTTCAATAGGTTAACTGCAATGTGTGTCGATTCGGGTAATTTTGTTCCGGCATAAACTATTGCGTTCCCCATGTTTTTCTTGAGATCAGCTAGGAGCGAGTCAATTACATCTTTTTTCAGGCCATATTTTTTGATGAAATCATCCAGCGAATATTTCTGAACAAGTGAAGTAATTTTCGCATCGGATGAGTAACGTGATATCTTTCTTTTGAGCAGGAATTCGTTAAGCAAAGACAACACAAACTCTTCAATTGCATCCGTTCTTAACCGTAACCTGTAATCTGCATTCATACCTGTGAGAGTTACTCCGCCTTCCACCGAATATAATCTGTTAAACTCTTTTCCTGTTATTGTATCTCTGTTCTGTGCATACAATCTTGCCTGCTCGATCGTATTTCCTTCATTCCCGAGGAAATCCGATTCAAGTGCAAGGATTACTTTTGCGTTCTCCCACTTTATCACCGGGAATAATCCTTTCCCGTAGCACTTTTTCCATGCATCGTTACGATTCGTTTCGTTTATCAATTCGTATGAATAAATCTTAGCTGTGGGATAAGTACGCTGAAAATCGTCGAGCAGTTTTTTCAGTGACGGTGAAAGGATCATATGGGTAATAACGGCTATTTCTTTCCCTGATGAGGAACTTGATCTCAAAGCACTTATTATTTTCTCATCCGCTTCGGACCATGCAATAGGTTTGTGATCGTGCCTGCTGCTGCTGTACAACGGTTCTTTTAGGCGTCCCGGATCATAGAGGTTTAATACGCTTGCCTGTCCTTTTGCACAAATTTTCCCTTTGCTAACCGGATGATCGGGGTTACCGTCAACTTTGATCGGACGCCCTTCGCGGGTTTTCACTAGGATGCCGCAAGCGTTGCCGCATCCGGTGCACGTGGAAGCATAGTAATTCGGAACTCCTACGGTTATTTCCTCGGGTTTCTTATTATACGGTGCAAGGTCTCCCCTGTCCCTGTAATCAGAACACCCTGCCGCCGCTAACGCTGCCGACGCGCTCAGCAGAGCGAGAAATTTCCTACGTGAAATAACGGAGAGCTTAGACAGATCAGGACCATCAGAGGCACCTTCCGGAAATTCGTTTTCCTTTGCTTTAAGGAATTGGGGATCGTCATACAGCTCTTTGAAACTTCTCCAGTAGTTATTATCCATTAACCTTTCCTTCCTTGTCCCTGCTGACAGCAAGGGGGTTGGGCGTTATCCGCACCTTACGGTCATCTCCAAAATGACCGCTCATTTTCGATGTGAAATATTTTAAAGGAAGCTTCGATAATGAAACGAATCCGAGCACTGAAGTACCTAAAGCAAAAAAGAAATTTCTTCTTTTTATTTTATTTGTGTTTAACAGTTTTGTTAATTCCATTATAATACTCTATAGATTTTTTCTATCTTACCTGTGGCAGGTCCAGCAATTATCGGGACCGTTACTAATATCTTTCAGATCCGGAAGCCTCTCACGCGCATTCCTGTGACAGTCAAGACATCCGCCCATATTCAGTATTTTTACCTGTGTGATAGTTTCCATGCTTTTCACATCTCCGTGGCAATTGATACAATCAATTCCTTTATTAACATGTACGCTGTGGTTAAAGTAAACAAATTCGGGGACTTTGTGGACACGCTTCCACGGAAGCGGGACTCCATTGTTGTAATAATCGGTGAGCTTCATTATTTCCGGGGAATCTTTCTTGGCCAGTGCATGACATCCCATGCATATACTCACTGTCGGAATTCCCGCGTTCCTGGATTTATCCGCGCCTGTGTGGCAGTACTTGCAGTCGATCTTCATATCTCCCGCATGGAGCTTGTGAGAGTATTTTATCGGCTGCTCCGGTTTATAGCCTACACCGTTCCGTTCGGCATAGGAGACGTAATAGGTGACGGTGAAAGCGGCTATAATTACAAATACGATGATGGGAAGACGTACTTTCAGACCATAATCCAATAAAAATTTCTTCATCTATAATAGATATATGGAAGCAGGAAACTAATTTACTTTGATTTATGGGAAATATTTACTCAATGGTTTAATATAGTGTAAAAACAAGATATTATTGCATTAAGAACTTTAATCGAATCTAAGTACCAAGACCGTATAAGAAATGTGCCGAAAAATAGCTAAATATTAAATAATTTTCAAGAATCCTATTAATATATTTCCAAAATATTGTAATTCTCTAATAATTATATATTAATCGGTACACAAAAAATAAAATCATATTTTACAAAAAAAAATTCCCGTTATAGTAAAGTTTTTTTATAGATTTACATGAGCTTCTAAGTAAGCAGAATACAGTTAGTTCTATGCTTAAAAACAGGAGTTTATGATTATTACTTGACAACATAAATTATTATAATTGCAGAAACTAAAGATCACCCCGCGCAGTTGTTAAAATAAATTCTAAAACTATACAACATCATGATTCTATCATCTCTAAATAAATTCCGTGATCTCGGTCTATTCATCTTACGTTTAGGACTGGGCTTAACTTTTACATTGGTACACGGTTACTCAAAAATCGCTGCCGGTGCTGATGGGTGGAAAAAATTAGGTGAAGCCACGAAATATCTAGGTATCACTTTTTACCCTGAATTCTGGGGATTCATGTCAGCATTCGCTGAGTTCTTCGGCGGAATAATACTTCTCACCGGATTATTCTTCCGCCCGGGAATGTTACTGCTGATAATAAACATGCTCGTGGCATTCCTCAGCGTGTACGGAAGAACGGGAGCAATAAATCAATCAACATATCCTCTGGAAATTCTTGCTGTGATGATCGCCTTGTTCTTCACCGGACCGGGGAAGTACAGTTTGGATGAGAAATGGTTTAAGTAAGATACTAATATCAGAGGCTTCAATTATTCTCTGCGCGAATGTGTCGGGAGAGGAACTCCCGACACGACATTTAATTCTTCGCTATCACCTTATTTCTCCTATCTAATTTGACTATTTTACATTTATGAAATTCAAGATCTACCTCGAATACTGCGGGTCGAACTACTCCGGCTGGCAGAAACAGGATAACGCAAAAACAATTCAGGGAACGCTCGAAAAAGCAATTCGTAATGCCTTCAAAAAAACCAAAGGACAGAATAAATTCATCGACCTGCAGGCATCGGGTAGGACGGATGCGGGTGTGCATGCGATTGAACAGGTCTGCCACGTCGAATGCGAGACCATGCTCGCTCCCGAGATCCTGAAGATGAAGATTAATGACGAACTCCCATCCGACATCAACGTTCTTGAGATAGAAAAAGCGCGTAAGGATTTCCATGCAAGGCATTCCGCGAAGGCAAGGCAGTACCTTTACGTCATATCGAAAAGAAGAACAGCATTGGAGAAAAAATATGTATGGTGGGTTAAAGATGTCTTGGATGTGAATAGAATGAAAGAAACATCGAAACTGTTTTACGGCATGCACGACTTCCGTTCGTTTGCGGATAAAGCTATCTCTTCTGAAGATGACGGAAAATCCACAAAATGCCTTATCGAATCGATAGAGGTTACTGATACAAGTGAAAAAATATTCATTCGTATAAAAGCATCTCATTTCCTGTGGAAGATGGTGAGAAGAATAGCCGGTGTTTTGGTTGAAGCCGGAAGAAGAAAATTGAGTAGAGAAGATATTTTGAGTTTTTTAGAAAACCGATCTGAAGAACCTGCTAAATACACTGCACCTCCATCCGGATTGTTTCTGGAGAGGGTGTATTATTGAAAATCGTTGAGATGGTTCGGTATTAATTGTCATTCTGAGGGAACGAAGTGACCGAAGAATCTCTTAGTTTGTTCAGGAAAGAGATTCTTCGCTACGCTCAGAATGACACATCAGACTATCTTCCCTCCACCTTCACCTTTATTCCAAATGTCTCTTCGAACAATCCTTTCTTCCTCTCCGCCCCCCATATTTCAAGTTCTGGAGAGGATTCTCCATCACCCCGTAGCAAAATTCTCAGCTCGTCACCGCTGAGAAAACATCTCAGGTCTGTAACCGCAGCAGAGTGTGTCCTGTCCAGTCCATCCGCTATGCGCAGTATAGATGCAAGCTTTTTAACTATTAACTGGTCGTCCGCACCCAGCTTTGCAAAATCTTCGTGTTTAACCTTAGGGTGGCTTTTGCGGTGATAACGGGCAATATTGGCAATTATTTCCTTCTCATTCTCGGTGAAGCCGAGCAGTTCGGAGTTCCTGATCAGATAATACGAATGCCTGTGGTGCTGTGCATGCGAAATAAAACTTCCCACCTCATGGAGCATAGAAGCTGCTTCGAGATATTCCCTTTCGGTGTCCCCCAGCTTATGGATATCTTTCGTCAAGTCGAATAATTTCATAGCCAAATCTGCTACATGAAGAGAATGCTCTTTCTCATATTTATAATTTTCTGCTATACGCAGTACGCTTTTGTATCTTATATTCTCAAGGTGGTTTATTCTGCCGAACAAAAACTTTTTTTCAATGGTATCATAAATAACTCCTTCCCTCAATGCATACTCGGAGACGACCATCTGTTTTATTTCAAGCTCTTTGAAAACCTGTTCCAGGATCAGCGCACCCGCCGTAATAATATCTGCACGGTCATCATCTATGCCGGGAATTCTGGATTTCTGTTTGATCGTATCCGCTTTAAGGATCCGTTCGACAGCGCCGGAAAGATCATCACGTGAGAAAGTAAAATTATTCAATTTGGTTTCACTCTCTCCATTCTCGGTGATATTGATAACATTCGCGATGTTAAGGATTGTGCCTGAAGAACCGACAACGGTATCAAATTCATATTTGTTTATCTGACGCGTCACCGGGTTCATCGAACCCCGTATGAACTTTCTGCAATCTTTAACAGCGCCGTTATCATATTTCCCGTCCGTAAAAAATCTCTGTGTCAGTCTTATTGCTCCAAGCTTTAAGCTGTTATCATAGAGGATCCCGCGTTTCTGCCCCACAAGGAATTCAGTACTGCCCCCGCCGATATCTATAAGTAAAATAGTATTATCGAATACGGGAAGTGATTGCAATACACCAAGATAAATAAACCGTGCTTCTTCATAACCCGAAGCTATCTCTATCTTTATCCCTATTTCATCTCTTACCTGCATGATAAACTCATCCCGGTTGAGAGCTTCGCGGACAGCACTTGTGGCAACAGCACTTATCTCTGCTCCTGCGGCATCAGCCAGTGCTTTAAATCTTTTTAATGTTTTAATACCGCGGTTTGCTGCATCACGGGAGAGGTACTTCATATCGTTGGAGCTCGAGCCGAGACGTACGATCTCTCTTTCTCTTCCGAGAATTTTGAAATTACCAGTATCCGTCTCAACTTCAGTTATGATGAGGTGAAAGGAGTTTGTTCCAATATCGATCGCTGCTAGGCGGGCTTTAGACATCTTTCAGAACCTGCAGTATGCCCTCTTTGAGCTTTCGGTTGGTCTCTTCGAAATTTTTGGAAGCATCCAGGACCTTGAAATTGTACTCCTTCGACATGATGTCAAATTCTTCCAGGATCTTCTTCTGGTATTCGACAAAGCTGTCATAGAAATCATCCCCCAGATTCATATCCATTCCCGACTCCCAGTAATCGAGTCCCGCTACGGAGCCATCTTCCCAGTAACGTTCCATCAGTGTATCCGTGTTGATGACACGCGGGATAAGGTTCTCTATATCTATGTTCAAATAAAAAACTGCATCGGGTTCAAGTGCAAAACCGAAGAGCTGTCTTATCCATTCTCTATCCGCACCGCGGACCACCGATCTCGCAAACGCCGTATAAATGTACCTGTCAGCCAGAACTATAAAACCTGCCTTGAGTGCGGGTATTACTTCGTGCTCCAGACGGTCAGCAAAATCCGCCGCATACAGCAGGCTAAAAGTAAGCATACCCAGTGAATGTCCTTCTTTTGCTTCATCGATCGAGCTTCCCATCAGCGGTGAACGTGTCCAGCCTGTGGTAACTACACCATAGCCTTTTACTTCAAGCCACTGCTTCAGCATTTCCATCTGTGTTGACCTGCCCACACCGTCCGTTCCTTCTATAACTATAAGCTTGCCGGTAATATCCGATGTATCGACGTATGGAAGACCTTTGCCGTAAAATATTTTTTTCTCTTTATCTGACATAAACGTTCCCTTTCTTTTTCAGGAATGGCGCCGGTACATAATCTTTCAGTTTTGTTTTCACTATATCACGCACCATTGCTTGCTGTTTCTGGATAGGAAGGACAGCATCTATCACCGTCATTCCGAATTCATCCGTTATTCTGTCATATTCGGTCAAAATGTCCGATTGGAATAATTTGAAGCTTTCATGCGGGTCCTCGCTTAATCCGAGGTCCATGCCGGCTTCATGAAATTTTAATGTTGTTCTCCCTGTCAATATCCTTTTCAGCGAGACATCAATGGGAACTTTGAAATAAAATGCAATATCGGGTTTAACCGCGAAACCGTACATATCGCGAACCCAGTCCCGGTGTACACCCCTTACCACATCTCTGGCAAATGCTGTGTATATATACCTGTCTGCAAGCACGAGCATACCTGCTTTTAGAGGAGGAACGATCAAATGGATAAGACGGTCAGCGAAGTCAGTGGCGTGCAGGATGCTGAAGGTAGTGGGTGTTAGCAGATTCTTTTTCTTACCGCGTTTAATAGTTGAATTCACAAGAGCCGATGAATTCCATTCGGTGAAAAAAACCTTATAATTCGAATTAACCAGCCACTTCTGAAGAAGCTGAAGCTGGGTCGATTTCCCGGAACCATCGATACCTTCTACTATTATGAGCCTGCCCGGGTATGTGTGCTGTACGTCAAAATTTCTAACCAATTTATCTCCTTGCTGTTATTTTGATATTAATCTTAATTGTTTCGGAGTCAAGCACCAAATAAGTGTGCCTTTCTCTCCCGATGATAAGCTTGAAATATCTATTCTGCATATCCCGCCTTTTTTAAACAAAATTACCGGGCTATCCATCCCTATCAGCTTTGAAGCAGCAAACCCGAGCTGCGGTTCGTGTCCCACCAGGAGAATTCTATCTTTGTTCTTATATCCGTCAACGAATTTGAACAAGCTCCTCAAAGAAGCACCCGGAATAAGATGATCCGTAATAATGATCTCATCTTTATAATCAACTGCTTTTGCGGTTATTTTTGCCGTATCAAGGGCACGGATAAGAGGACTTGAAATTACCGCACCGAATCCGTTTACGATCCGGGCAATACCTTCAGCACTTTTTTTCATCTTTTCAATGCCGTCATCGGTTAGAGGGCGGTCATCATTGGGATAACCCGGGGTACCGCGCGGAACAGCAATACCGTGACGTAATACATATATTTCCATTATCGTAAAATTAAAAATCCTTGAACCGTAAATATAAAAAAATAATGTTAAGATAATATATACATTGCTTTACTTTTCCTGCTGTTGTTCATCATGTCCCCGATGAGGGTTCTCTTTACTTAACAACCGTTACCCGTCCAAGAATCCATTTCGTTACAGAGCTTAGAAAACCTTTTGTGAATTCTTTTGGCAGGGCTGCATACTCTGTCGGGCTTCCTGTAACAGCGTTTTCGAACAAATGGTTCGCTTTTGGAAATACCACAGTCGAAAATTCAGGGCAGTTCCCGCTCTTTAGAGCTTCCTCCATTGGTGCCCTGTTCTGCGAAGGCGGAACCTGCATGTCCAGCTCACCGAACAGAAGAAGAACCGGGCATTTAACTTTTCTCAGGGCGGGGGCGGGATCGTAATCCATAAAATATTTCATCCAGGGTGATTTAGATTCTGCAATCTGCCTGTCAGTCATATTTTTTATATACTCATCTTTGTCTTTTATTCCTTTTTTTTGTTCATCGGTCATTTTATCATAGCTTTCAAGCAGTTCTTCCTTCAGCTTCTCTGTCACTTTATCCCATCCCGTATCTGTCTGCAGTGCCGTATATATGAGGTTGAGCATCTCGCTGTTCACTTTTACGTCTTTATCCGTTCCGCCGTTTGCCAGTATAATGTCTTTTGTCTGTTCCTGAAGTATATCAATTCCCTTCACACCGGTACCTGCCATTAAAACAATGAATGCTATATCTTTTGATTTAGAAGCAACCATAGGTGCTATCATTCCCCCCTCACTGTGACCGATGAGCCCTATCTGTGAGGGATTAATATCCGAACGCGACTTCAGATACTTAACAGCTTCCATAACATCCGAAGCAAAATCCGCCGAAGTGTATTGAGATACCGATTTCCCCGTGGAACCGCCTACTCCCCTGTCATCGTACCTTAGCACTGATACCCCGTGTCTTGTCAGGTAATCTGCTATTATCCTGAACGGTTTAAAACCTAATATTTCCTCATCCCTGTTCTGAGGTCCGCTTCCGGTTATCATGATAACCGCAGGGTGTTTACCATGTTCATATGGCATCGTTAAAGTCCCGGCGAGCCTGATATCACCGTTCATGAATGTAACCTCTTCCTGTTTATACGGAACATGTTCTACATTATTATGCTTGTCCTCAATGATACCGTCTGTCGATTTCAGGATTCGGAATGTTCCTTCCAGACCTACCTGAGTAAACTTACCTGTGATTGAATCACCAAGCAGTTCTCCGTCGAACACTGCCTGTCCCTGTGCCGCGGGCAACACGAAATAAACTTTAGGAGATGTAAAATCGATATCGATGAGTTTTAGGTTCTCAGCATTCTGCTGGAGAATGTCAATCGTTCCTCTTATGCTGTCAGGACCGGACTCGAACTTAACCAAGATGTCAAGCTGCTGCCCCATAATGCCAATGCTGCCTTTCCACGCACCATCTATTGATTGCGGAAGGGACTGTTTAACGAAGATTAAAAAGATAAGTGTGATAAATAAGAAGGATACTGTTCTTTTCATTTTTGATTAGGTTATATTATACCAAAATAGTAATTCGAATTCAAATAAAATAAATAAAAAAGTAGAGTATCGATAATACACTCTGCAATCTGTCCAAATAAATTTATATTAAGATTTTATTTATACTTTTTTTAAAGAAAAAAATTAATCAATCAAGCTTTTAGCACTATTTTTTGCTTCTAACCCACTTGTGTCCCCCCTTTAATCAAAGGGGGGATTAAGGGGGGTTTTAGGTTAATACTAAAAAATAATACAAAATACTTAACTATTAACGAAGATTTTTCGAATTCCAATTTTATGTTGGACAGCAGAGTACACTCTGCCATTGCACACCTCACGTACGGCTCAGGCTCACGTTAACCCTTTATTCTTCCGGGCGGCTCGATCATAGATGTTACAAGCTTTGACCTGAAATCTTCTTTTTGCCATCTGTCGAGTGTGGTGCATAATTCTGCGTACATTTTTTCTCTTTTATCCCTTAACTGCCTGATAAGCATGGTAACGGGTTTTATCATAAATCTTTGATTGCCTCGCGTGACCGTACGGTTGAATTCCCTTATCTCATTGAGATGGCTGCCTATTTCGGGAATGTTCACGTCGCAGTCATGTATCTCACCCATAAGCTCTATCGCATCCTTAATCTCATCATGGCACTCCCTGAATCTTCTAGGGAAAGCGTTCTCCACATATTCCATAGCATATCTCATCGGCTTGCCCGTTATTCTCATACGGTGAAGCTCTGTCTTTAGACGGGGGTGACCGACAACGCGGTCTTTAGAAGACATAAGATCATCATACATCAAGGGCAGTATTACCTTGACATTTTCCTTTAGTGTTCTGTTCTTCTTAACCGGGTATCTCTTCTTCATAAACCCTTCATAATAAAATTGGTAAACTTTACCCTATACCCCGAACTCTCCAATTGTTTCAGGTATACAGTTAATATTTTCCTCTTTTTTGCCCTGAGAGAATTTTGTTTGACGATTAGAAGATCAATTGAGGGTTTTTCACGCTCCGGGAGCTTTTCTCTGTATTTTTCGAGTGTTTCAATAAAAACATCATAATGTCTCACTTCGCCCAGCATTTTTATTAAAGTCCTGAGCCATGAGTATATCTGCTTAAACTGCCTTTGAGGAAAGACCGGACGGAATATTTTCATTGCAGCCTGAAGCCTGCGTGAAGACACCCTCATATCGTGAAGGCAATCGATATCCTTTCCTTCGATCGTACCTTTCTCAAATGACATCATCTCGTTAAAACGGGTACGGAGTATTTTGGGGAGAGTATCTTTAACGCTTTTAGACGCATCAAGCCCGGGTATTTTCCATGCTTTCGCCATACCGTAATTTACAGGAAAGAAATAAATAAAGTAATAACAATAAGCTTGAAGAAATGAGGCTTACTTCATTTTTTAGTTCGGTCAGTCCGTCTTGGTGGATTACTCCAAAGGAGTCCTGCGGACAACCTGACCGCAATTACAACCACAAAAACAGCTCCCTTTCTTAAAAAACAAAAAAAATCTTCATTTTTAGCCAGTTTTTCGATAGCATCGCTTACATTTTTGCTGACAGATTTTACCCTTCTAAACTCAGAGCGAAAAGGAGAATTGTTACAATCTGTTAATCTTTTATTTATGTTAATTATTTATATTAGTTTAGAGTCTTTTAGGAGATAATCAGAATAAAACCAAAACATAAAATAATTAAGCTTTTACAAGTTATTGTATTCTTTCTATTTGCATTTGGAACCAGTTTTGCCTAAATCGAAGTGGATACATCGAACATGGTCCTCTTTCTGATGAACAAACACTCCGGAATTTATTGATAAAACGACTATTATTGATGTTAATAGACACACTGAAATACTTAAGAACTCAACTCAATCTGTTGATAATGAAGTCCAGAAAAAAAATAAATCATGGTTAGAAAAAACACAGGTACCAACAACAGACAGGAAGCAAATAACCAAGACACAGGAAAAACCCAACATTTTTGGAACACCGAATGATGCAGGTAAAGAGAAAGGGAAGCAGAAAAATCATGAGAGACAACAGGCAAACGTAATAATAAAAACAATACCGGCAAGTATAATATAGATTATCACTTATTCACAGCATCCCATGGAAGAATAATGATATCCATTTCAAAGAATAATTTGCTGACAAATTTTTATCACGATATTTTTTGGATGGTATATTTAAAGAATGGGAACTCTTGAAATATATAATAGAAACTCTTGAAATTTCTACTTGATTTTCTTTTTTTAATACTTTAAATTTTAAGTGTACAAGAAACAAATGTTCCCAAATATCTGAATTTCAATATATTAAACTCATTTTTTTATTAATTAATAGAAATTAAAGTCATTATGAAAAGAATCCGTTTAATATTAATTGAAGATAACAGGCTGCTGCGTGAAGGAATAAACGCAATGCTAAAAAAGGATCCTGATATTAATGTAGTGGCAGCATTTAGTGACGGTGATTTTGTCCGGGAGAAAATCAACGAACTGAAACCAAATATTGTGCTTTTAGATCTCGGATTAGCAAATCAAAATAGTTTAGAACTTGTAAAATATTTGAAAGATGAATATCATGATATAAAAGTTATTGTTATGGATCTTATTCCAATTCAGGAAGATATCATACAATTTGTTGAGGAAGGAGTCTCAGGATTCATTCTTAAAGATGCAACGGTTGCTGAATTTACAAAAACTATTCGTTCTGTTGCCGGCGGAGAGAAAGTATTACCTCCAACTATGGCCGGATCACTGTTTTCCCAGATTATAGATTCTGGTGTTAAAGAGCTGGGTCCTTCAAAGCTGATTCAATCTGTGAAAATGACGAAACGTGAGCGTGAGATTATAGAATTGATTGCCGAAGGTTTAGCCAATAAGGAAATTGCTTATAAGCTTAATCTTTCAATTTATACTATAAAAAGCCATGTTCATAACATCCTCGAAAAAATGGCTCTGAATACGAGAGTCCAAATTGCAATACACGCGCATTTCGAAGAAAGAACATCTAACCTTAAATAATTTTATTCATATCGTAATTCATCAAATGGAAGGATATAAGTAATTATCTCTTCTTTTATTAATACTATAAAAGAAAAGATATCTGCGTAGATGTACCATAAAAACCACCAATGTGTTTTTAACTATGTCCTTTGAGGTCTAACCCCACCAGTACTCGCTCTTTATTAGAAAGATCACCAATGATCAGCCTTACAGGCAGGGGTAATTTCCTCATTAATGTCGGGATGGCGAGTATTTGATCATTGCGGCCCAGCTGTGGATTTTTCAAGAGGTCGATCACTTCAATATGGTATTTACCCTTCAATTGCTCTTCACAAATTGATTTGAGATTATTTAAAGCGGTGACGGCATTTGGAGTTTGCCCGGCAATGTACAAACGTAAGATATATTTATCACTTGCTGCTATAGACGGCTTTTGTTTTGGCTTACCGGTTTTCGATTTTACCCGTTTAGTTTTCATAAAATGTTGTTTTAATATTGTATGTTTTGTTCAAACCGGTTTTTTTATGATTTTATCTGCTTTTCGGCTCTTTGCCATTTTACTCTTATCTTGTGTAAACCGTTCAGTTCTAGCTTTTTCAATATTTATATTCTTAAGCGCTTCAGATTCTTCTGCTTCAAATTCAGCTCGTAATTCTGCGACCTGAGCTTCCAGGGCTACACGCTTACGTTCTAATCCAAATTGTTTGCGTTTGATTTCTTGTTGACGCATTACCTGTTCTGCATTGTCTTTCGCTTCTTGTGATAAGCGTGCCGAGCCGGTCAATACACCTTCCGCACCAACATAGACATCAAGCAATTCTATGCCATTATTAGACAATCTGAACTCACGAATCTGATTGGAGTGTGCCATACCACGCGATTTAAGAACATATAATGCTCTATTACGTTCGCCTCCAATTTCAATATCACGCAGAAGCAACCATGTATCTATCAAGGATGAGATGGTAAGATCGCTAAGCTCCGCATCATTTCCGCCGGATGTGAGACTTGCAAAGAATGCAGTAATCTGTTTCATTTTCAAAAAATCTACAAGGCGCAGTAACATTGTTTTGACTTCAGTTTGGTTCTCTCCAATGACGAATGCATCTATAGGGTCGATGATAACAACGAGTGGTTTGATTTTATTGAT
This sequence comes from Ignavibacteria bacterium, assembly GCA_049516635.1. Classification (GTDB taxonomy): domain Bacteria; phylum Bacteroidota; class Ignavibacteria; order Tepidaquicellales; family OLB5; genus JBEKSX01. Next base: position 16,953 of record JBEKSX010000059.1, read on the forward strand.
CAATTTGATAATCGTCGCCAAATGATGTTCTAAACCATGAAGTGTTGGACGTGTTGCATAAAAGTAAAGCAAACCTTTTTTCACGTATGTTTCCAGGTGTATCCCAATTGAACGCATATTACGCATAAACTGACTCGGTGATTCTTCGTAGGCAAAATAAAGAACTCGTTCTCCTCGCTTACAAGCAGCTTCCATAAATTTTGCAGCAACACTTGTCTTACCCGTACCGGCAGTGCCTGAAAGAAGCACCGTACTCCCGCGGTAATAACCTTTACCGGACAGCATTGTATCAAGGCGTGGAATACCGGTGGAAATTCGTTCGCTGGATGTAATACTATTATATCCCAGCGAGGTGACAGGCAGAACAGAAAAACCATCTTCATCAATTAGGAAAGGATACTCGTTAGTACCGTGCGTTGAACCGCGATATTTAACAATACGCAACCGCCGTATTGATGATTGATGGCTCACACGATGATCCAGCAAGATGACACAATCGGAGACGTATTCCTCCAAACCATGACGAGTTAGTGTAGCTTCGCCCCGCTCTCCGGTAATTATTGTTGTAACGCCTTTATTCTTTAGCCAGCGTAATAACCTGCGAAGTTCAGCACGCAGTATTCGGGGATTTGGCAGCCCTGAAAAGAGAGTTTCAATAGTATCCAGCACAACACGCTTAGCACCGATGCTCTCAATTGCATTATGGATACGGATAAACAAACCTTCCAAATTGAATTCACCGCTTTCTTCTATATCACCCCGTTCAATTTGAATGTTCTCAAGCCAAATCTTTTTGCGGAGAACAAGACTGTTTAAATCAAACCCCAGCGAAGCAACGTTTGCTGTTAGTTCTCTTTCAGTTTCCTCGAACGAAATAAAGACGCCCGGTTCATTGTATTGAGTTGCTCCGCGAACGAGAAACTCCATGGCTAAAAGGGTCTTTCCGCAACCCGCACCGCCGCATACAAGCGTCGGTCTCCCTTTCGGTAATCCTCCCCCGATGATTTCGTCCAGCCCTTGAATACCGGTTGGGGATTTTGGAAGAGTACTACGTTTAAATTTTACATTGTTTTTTTTCATAGCATTTTATCTCCAAAAATAATTTTTTCTTCCTTCTTCATTCATTTTCTTCTTTTTATTTTCATTCTCCTCTATTTTTCTGACTCTCATTATCATCGAAATTATGGGAAATCTTCATTATTATTTATTTGAAACAAACATACATATTGTTGGATAATAATGCTATAGACCAAAGGATTGAGAAAGTAATTAATTCTTAAGGATTAAATTCTAAAGACAAATAAGACGGATTTTAAGTCTGTAAGCGACTTTTTCGAAGTTAATTGTTATGGACCTCGTTGAGTTGTAGTAGAAATCTTCTATTTTGTGCAAGCGGGGGTATAAGGATTTATCCTTAAATATACAACGATTGGTGAAGTTCTGAAAAATATCCCTCAGAATCTCGACAAGGCCTGTAGTTCGTAAGTATCTTTTTCATTTCCGGCAAGTTGATTCTCACTCAAAAGATGCAGTCCGTTTTTCGTCCTTTTATATGATAGACTCAATATAAGATTCTTTGTAGCTTTGCTTTAACTAACGATTCATAAGATAAATGGAGGTACATCTCTGTCTTAACAGCAGTTATTAGATTAATTGCAGTGGGAGTCGTTTTTCGGCTGATTAAAAAGGGAGATTAAACTTATATTCGTAATATAATATTTCATGTTTTAAAAATTAAATTAATAAATATATGTGGAGTAATTTATATAAACTAATTATAGAATTTTATAAAGCTAGAATTTTATTTCTTATCAAAGAAATCAATAAGTTAGAATTAAAAATTCAAACTTTAGAAAGAAAAATAAGCAACAATGATAAGATACATATGAATAAGGTTAGTAAGTTTAATAAAATTATTGAAAGAAAAGAAAAAAAGATATCTATGTTAAAAACAAAGTTATCAAAGATTGTTCCTGAATCTCATAAAGATGAAGATTTGTGCAAAACGTTTTATAGATTATTAATATCAATGGAAAAATGGCCTAGTGAGAGAAGACTTGAAGATACCACGGGGTATTCTAAGTCAAGCTGGTCAAAAAAAATGAATGATAAAATATTTCTATCGCATTTATACAATTACTTAAATAAAAAGTCAAATAGAAAAACGCTTCCACGTAAATTAAAAAACCTCATTAATGACGCTTTAGAAAGAACAAAAAACTGCATTGAAGACACAATCAAAAGTGAGAATAGATTCAAAGATAGTAGTTTTGCAAAGGATTATGAAGATAATAGGATTGATGAAAAATTGAGTGTTAGTGGACAAGATATGGACACTTAAGATTAATAAGTTATTGATTCTTCAAAGGTTTTAGAGAACCAATTTGAGATATTATTATACTTTGACGTCTTTTATGGGGCTTTTTATGCCTAAATCATGTATGATTTGCAGGATCGCCACCGGGAATTGTTTCTGCAACTCTTAATGTAAAATTTAGCAGCTTCTCGCCTATCTGAATTTTAATACATTATTATTATTTATTTTAGTATCAATTAGGAATTAAAAATTATCATTGAAAAGAATCCGTTTAATATTAATTGAAGATAACAGGCTGCTGCGTGAAGGAATAAACGCAATGCTAAAAAAGGATCCTGATATTAATGTAGTGGCAGCATTTAGTGACAGTGATTTTGTAAGAGATAAAATCAGCGAACTGAAACCCAATATTGTGCTTTTAGATCTCGGATTAGCAAATCAAAATAGTTTAGAACTGGTAAAATATTTGAAAGATGAATATCATGATATAAAAGTTATTGTTATGGATCTTGTTCCAATTCAGGAAGATATCTTGCGATTTGTTGAAGCAGGAGTCTCAGGGTTTATTCTTAAAGATGCAACGATTGCTGAATTTACAAAAACTATTCGTTCTATTGCGGGCGGAGAGAAAGTATTACCTCCCATTCTGGCCGGATCACTGTTTTCCCAGATCATTGATTATGGCATTAAAGAGCTGGGTCCTTCAAAGCTGATTCAATCTGTGAGAATGACAAAACGTGAGCGTGAGATTGTAGAATTGATCGCCGAAGGTTTAGCCAATAAAGAAATTGCTTATAAACTTAATCTTTCAATTTATACTGTAAAAAGCCATGTTCATAACATCCTCGAAAAAATGGCTCTGAATACGAGAGTCCAAATTGCTATACATGCTCACTCTGAAGAAGGAACTTCTCCAGATAAACAAAATCTTATTATGCTCCTCTAAAATTATTTCTCCGCATAATTTAAGCTTCTCACCCATGAGATGTAGTTCCTTTTTCATCCCTTTGTGTAATTGCATTATTTCATCTCCCGTTGTAGCTTTGTTTTTAAATATAATAATTATGGATAGGAATTCTGGTTGGAGAGACTTCTCAAACTTGAATTCAAATAAAAGCTCATGTATATTCAAATCGGTAACAATAACAGTTTTATTTCTTAAACAAATACAAATCATCATGAAAAATTTAACAATGGAGGCAAAATGTCTATATTAACAATACTTATCACATTAATTGTAGTTGGATTTGTTTTGTGGCTTATCAATTACATTCCTATGCAGCCAACAATTAAAAAAATTGTGAATGCCATAGTTGTAATTATTGTTCTGATCTGGCTATTCAAGATTTTCGGATTGTGGGCTTATTTAACAAACATAAAAGTTTAAAGAGCTTTTTATGCATTGGAATCAGGAATTATCAATGCAACTGAGGGAGTCAATGTTTTACTACCCCACTTAATCGGTTCACTTTCAAAATATAGATGGGAAATTTCTTAAGAAGTCAAATAATTCTTTAGCCAATAGATGTAGTTCCTTTTTCATCCCTTTGTGTAATTGACTAATCTTTAATCTCTCCGTACCTTTATATCAACATAATTGAACAACTTAAATAGAAAGATAAGTACAGTTCTTGAATACCGATAAATGTTTTTAAAAGTTGTAATAAATTGTATAAAATAATTATTAAATATTTTCTTTTATATATTCTTCCAATGAATTTGTTGTTTGCACAGGAAAGCGGGATAAATAAGGATTACCCTGGTAATAATACAAATGTAAACAAACCCGAAATCTTGGTTCATCAAAATTTCATAAATAATGGTTTGAGCAGCAATGATAAAATTAAAACTACTGTCATTGTTGATACGCTGGATAAAGGGCAGATATCGCTATTAAAAGCTAATCTTAACATTAATAATCAAGGAACAAGAAAATCACTCTTATGACGCCTTATCTGCACCAC